>JAJRPK010000205.1 GCA_024280785.1 Gammaproteobacteria bacterium | reverse complement strand
GGACGCCTTCGGCACCCTTAATGGAAACAAACTTTATATCCAGCGCGCTGGCCATCACCTTTAGAGCAGGTTCATTGTCTACCGTGACTTGATGATTTATCGATGCTAAAGCCAGCAAACGATACAGCATGCCGCTATCCAGTAAATGCCAACCCAGATGCTCGGCCAATCGCTTGCAGACCGTTCCTTTGCCTGCGCCCCCTGGGCCATCGACAGTAATAATGGGAATGAAAGCCGTCATGTTTTCTCTCTCTGAGTTGCGACCACGCTAATCACCGTCAGCTAAATAGCTGCAAATCTAAGCCAACAACCTTCGCCAAACCGACAAAGTTAGGGAATGAAGTAGCAACGTTGTCGCAATCATGAATAACGATTTCACAATGAGAAATTAAGCTTGCTACTGCAAATGACATTGCTACCCGGTGATCATCGTGGCTCTTTATATCCACGCTACTTTCAATGCCGGCGTCTATACCAGCATCAGCACCCACACCACTTTTTATGGCCTCATCGTCCATGGCACCCAAGCCAGATTGCTTACCTCGTATAATGGCTCCGTCCGTCGTTGCAACAGCGTCAACACCCAGCGCCAGCAAACCATCAACCATCACCTGAATTCGATCGCTTTCTTTAACTCGCAATTCCTCAGCACCGGTTAGTACTGTTTCTCCTTGCGCACACGCCGCAGCAACAAATATAACCGGAAACTCATCGATCGCGAGCGGAACCAGCCGACGAGGAATATTAATTCCCTTCAACTTGGATGAACGCACACGAATATCTGCTACTGGCTCACCTCCCACTTCTTTTTTGTTAGATAACTCAATGTTTGCACCCATCAACTTAAGAATATCGATAATACCGGTTCTCGTTGGGTTAACTCCAACATGTCGAAGCAATAAATCCGAATTCTCGGTAATCGTTGCAGCAACGATAAAAAAAGCAGCGGAAGAAATATCCGCAGGCACATCCACCTCGGTAGACTGCAACGAACCACCGCCCTGCAAACTTGCCTTGGCTCCGTCGCGCTCGACATCGTAAGCAAACCCGCGCAACATCCTTTCTGTATGATCTCTAGTCGGTACAGGCTCTACCGTAGTCGTCTTTCCGTCAGCATATAAACCCGCCAGCAATACACAAGATTTTACTTGGGCACTAGCCACCGGCAACACGTAATCAATTGCCGTTAATCTTGTCGTGACACCAAGAACAATAGGTGGACGTCCTTTATCGGCCGTTTGAATATTTGCGCCCATTTTTCTTAGCGGTGCAGCAATTCGCTCCATAGGTCGAGAAGTTAACGACGCATCGCCAGTGAGGATTACAGGAAAAGATTGTCCCGCCAGCAACCCTGCTAACAATCGCATAGAGGTGCCTGAATTCCCTAAATATAATGGCTCTTGAGGCTCTGATAACCCGTGTAAACCCACCCCATGGACAACGACTTCGCCATTTTCAGGCCCTTCAATCGAGACTCCCATTGAGCGAAATGCTGCCAGCGTGGCCAATGCGTCTTCACCTTCCAAAAAACCGTGTATATGGGTATCGCCCTCGGCAATAGCTCCTAACATTATGGAACGATGGGAAATTGATTTATCACCCGGAACCCGAATATCCCCATTAATTCCGTTGTTTAGCTTTATGCCAGGGCTAGCTACAAATTTCACTACAGTTGATCCTCAAAATGTTTGTTGACAGCAGTAAACCAAATAAACTCCATTCTTTTAACAACTTACTACTTTTTCTTACCACTTTTTCTTACTACGCAAAGCCAATTGTTCCGCAAATTCATCTCGCGCACCTTTGGCTTCAGTAAAAATTACCTCTATACTTTCGCCATCATTATTGTGTAATAACGATCGTATTTTTTTTAGCTGCTGTTCAAAACCATCAAGAGATGCACTGACCTGCTCTTTGTTTGCTAATAAAATTTCTCGCCACATGCGAGGATCCGAACTCGCTATACGAGTAAAATCCCTAAAACCTCCCGCTGCAAATTTAAAGGCATCAGCTGAATCAGTACCTGATGAAAGCTGAGTCACCAATGCGTATGCCAAAATATGCGGCAAGTGACTGGACAACGCCAACACTCTGTCATGTTCCGGTGCGGACATTTCAAATACTTCGGCTTCGGCCGCTACCCACATACTCCGTACCTGCTCTAACGCACGGCTATCAGTATCAGCATCACTTATCAATATAACTCGATGATTTTGAAATAAATCATCTTTTGCCGCCGCAACTCCACTCTGCTCCGAACCCGCTATCGGATGACCAAGAATAGCATTAGAGGGCACTTTTCCGAAGTGTTCGCTTAGTGCGTTGACAATATTACCTTTGACACTGGCCACGTCGGTAACGGCAACAGACGACGGCACGAACTCTAACACTTTAACCAGTAACGACTCAGCCAGTATTGTAGGTGTCGCCACCACAACGCAATCTGCACCACGCAGAGCGGTCTCGAGATCTGGTTCAGCTAAATCAATTACACCCTTGTTCAGAGCACTGTCTAGCGTACTCTGTCGCCTACTCCACCCTACAACGGTGCCGACAACCCCAGCTTTTTTTAACGCTAGCGCTAAGGAACCACCCATCAAACCTACACCCAGAACAACCAAGCGATTAAATATCATACCCCTTACCTACACCTAGTTTAAGAACTCAATACTTGAGATAGAGCTTGTAAAAATTGAGAATTTTCTTCTTCCAAACCAATACTTACTCTTAAGTGATCGACCATTCCATAATTAGCAAGAGGCCTGACAATGATCCCTTTCTGCAATAACTTCTGGTTTACCATATTTGCATCCATCGACCATTTAAAAGTAATAAAATTAGTCGCCGATTGAATATAATCAACCTCTAACGCTTTAAACCAGTCTCTAACTGCTTCATACCCGCGTGATTCATAGCAACAGTTTGCTCCAAATACCGCTCATCTTTTAAGGCTGCTTGCGCAGCAACCAGCGACAAAGACGCTACATTAAATGGTTGACGAACACGATTAAGAATATCCGCTATATCAGGATGCGACACCGAATACCCGACTCTCATACCACTTAATCCATAAGCTTTGGAAAAAGTACGAGTTACTAGTAAATTATCATAACGGGCCAATAATGAAACCCCGTCAGGATAGTCAGGCCTAGAAACATATTCAAAGTAGGCTTCATCCAGAACCACAATAACCGAACGCGGTATTCCATCCAGCAGCCCAACTAATGACTGCTCATTAGCGTAAGTGCCTGTTGGATTATTCGGGTTTGCTATGTAAATCACTCGCGTATTTTCTGTAACAGCAGCAGTCATTGCCAATAAATCGTGTCCGTAATTTTTTGCAGGAACAACAATCGGGGCAGCGCCAGAGCGTGCAGTTGCCAGAGCGTAAACAAGAAACCCGTACTGAGAATAAGCAGCAGTTGTCCCTCTGTCCAAATAGGCACTGGCAACTAACTCGAGAATGTCATTTGAACCGCAACCGAGCGTTATACACTCGGCTCCCACCCCATTTTTCTCAGCCAGTAACTTTTTCAAATAGTAACCATTGGCATCGGGATAGCGGTTAATATCGGGGAGTGCCGCTGAGATCGCTGTTAATATACTTTCGCTTGGCCCTCGAGGGTTCTCATTACTTGCCAGTTTTATAAATGAAGCAATACCGAGCTCACGTTGTGCCTCTTCGATCGGCTTGCCCGGCTGATAGGCTTGCATAGTTTTCACCACGGGCCGCGCTAAATCTATAAGATTAGAACTCATGTTAGATTCTTTTTTACAACGACAAAAAACTAATTTTTGAAAACCCAATGAGATTCAAAAACCAATAGAATAATGAAAATCCTTTACGCAGGTAAAGCCTCTTCAGTTAAAGCATCAACAATTCATGCGGCAGCTTATGTGGCAAATCATCTGACAATTCTTCTGAAAACGGTTCAAACATTAACGTTTCTGACGTTCCCAGATCAAATAACGGCGACAGGGAAAGAGCCCAAAACTTTTACAAAAACAGACTGTTCTGAAATTTCATTAATAACTCGTTGAACGGCGGCGTCCTGAGTGTGTCCACTAAATTCAATAAAAAACACATAGGCCCAATTTTCAGTTCGGGAGGGTCGACTTTCTATCCGGGTAAGGCTAATCCCCTCTCGCTCTAACGGCTCCAATAATTGGTATAATGCACCGGGTACATTTCTCATCGAAACAACAAGTGACGTCTTATCTTCTCCGCTCGCAGGCACTTCATCGTAAGCTATGACTAAAAATCGTGTGGTGTTGTTAGAGGAATCCTGAATAGAAGATTCTAAACATGACAAACCATAGAATTCGGCCGCAATATCCCCTGCCACAGCTGCAGTATTCGCATCCTCAGAAGCCATTTTTGCGGCTTCACCATTAGAACTTACAGCAATTAACTCTACGGTAGGAAAGTGTTGCTGCAACCAAGCTCTTGCTTGCCCCAACGCGTGTTGGTGTGCACAGACCTTTTTGATTTGCTCTTTTTCCACACTTTCTTGCGCTAATAAATTTAACACAATAGGTAACTCTAATTCTCCGCAAATCTTAAGCGGTGAATTAAGAAAGTTGTCTAATGTATGAGTCACCATGCCTTCAGTTGAATTCTCTACCGGCACCACACCGTAGTGACAAGACCGGCTCTCTACAGCTGCAAATACTTCACTAATATTAGAAACAGGCCGAGTAATAACGGCGTGGCCAAAGTGTTTTAATGTGGCCGCTTGGGTAAAAGTCCCCGGAGGCCCCAAGTAAGCGACCTCCATCGGATGCTCTAGAGCTAAACACGCTGACATAATTTCTCGAAATATGTGCGCAACTTCTTTTTTTCCTAACGGCCCCTTATTGCGCTCCATAACTCGTCGTAAAACCTGAGATTCTCGCTCGGGGCGATAAAATAAGGGGGCCGCACCGGGCTTTAACGCGACTTCATTTAATTTAACGTCGGCTACCTTTTGCGCGCAACCGGCGCGTTCATTAATCAGCCGCTGAATTTCTCGATCAATACTGTCGATTTCATCCCGCAATACTTTTAACTTATCAGTACTCATAAGACTTATCACACTGTTATTAGATGCAGATTGAATGACACTAGACTGAATGACACGAAGAAAGTAAAACTATCCAGAAATACTTTCTACCTGCTAAACAAACTGATGTGACGCTAACGGAGGAACAGGAGCTTACACTGACTGAAAAACTCGCCATCCTTGCATACCGTGATTCTAATCGTCGCCTGGCTCATCAGCAGAAGGTTCATCATTTACAGCATCGTTTTGTTCAGAGTTGTCACTCTTCGCACCTGTTATTCCAACATCTGGACCATCAGCACTCACCTCACCGTCTGACCCGTCTATAGACTCTTCTTCTGGCTCTTCAATACGTGCTACGTTGACAAGCAGCTCTCCTTTTTTCAGCCGAATCACTCTAACACCTTGAGTATTGCGCCCCAACTCGGAAACCTCATCGGTGCGGCAACGAACTAACGTGCCTTGATCACTAATCAACATCATTTGATCGCCGGGAATCACCTGAATCGCGCCAACAATTTGTCCGTTTCGCTCAGAGGTTTGCATGCCGATAACGCCCCGATTACCTCGGCCTTTAACAGGAAATTCACTCATGCCCGTGCGCTTGCCGTAACCATTTTCACTTACCGTCAATATTCGACCTTCAGGCTTAGGAATCATCAAGGAAATTAATTTCTGCCCTTCGTCCATGCGAATACCTCGAACCCCTCGTGCGGTGCGCCCCACCGGACGAACAGCCGTTTCGACAAATCGAACAGCCTTGCCAGCACTGCTAATCAGCACCACATCGGACCCACCATCGGTAATGGCCGTGCCGATCAATACATCGCCTTCGTCCAGCTCAATTGCTCGCAAACCGACACTACGCTGTCGAGCAAAATTAGTTAACGCTGTTTTCTTTACTGTTCCATTTGCTGTGGCCATAAAAATATAATGGCCTTCTGTGTACTCGGCAACTGGCAGAATAGACGTTATTCGTTCTCCTTCATCTAGTGGAAGCAAGTTAACTACCGGCCGCCCTCGAGCATTACGCCCCGCCACCGGTATTTGAAAAACCTTCATCCAATAGACTTTACCAACATTAGAAAACATCAGTATCGTGTCGTGAGTACTGGCAATCAGCAAATGTTCGACAAAATCTTCGTCTTTAACCGCTGTCGCGGACTTGCCCATTCCGCCACGCTTCTGCGCCTGATAATCGTCCAACGGCTGAGATTTAGCATAACCACCGTGAGAAATAGTCACCACACGATCTTCTTCAGAAATTAAATCTTCTACCGTTAAATCGCGCTTACTAGCGACAATTTCTGTGCGCCTATCATCGCCAAAATTTCCAACTAACTCGGTTAATTCATCCCGGATAACCGTTGTAAGAATGGCT
>JAJRPK010000204.1 GCA_024280785.1 Gammaproteobacteria bacterium | reverse complement strand
TGATGAACGTAGAGGCAGTCTTCTTCGCTCATGGTGGGGTGGCAGGGTAGCATCAGACCATTTTCCATGATCTGGTCACAGTGATTTAAGCCTTCGGGGTGTATGCGAAAGTGTTGGCCGCGCATCATTGGGTGCCGGGTAATGTTGCCGGAAAAAATCACTCTTGAAAAAATGCCGTTATCTTCAAGGTAACGCTGTAATTTACGACGGCTCCAACCCGTTTCGGGACGTATCTGGATTGGATAACAAATCCACGTAGTCTCAGTATCGGGTAAATTACGCGGCGCGATAAACTTGTCGGCGTGCTGATTGATAAACGAGTAATGTTGGTTGAAATTACGTTCGCGAAGTGCCCACATTTTGTCTATCTTATTCATTTGGGCAATTCCAAAGGCTGCGCCGGCTTCATTGGGGATAAATCCGTAGGCCAAGTCCTCAAAAATGAATAAGCCGTCGTATTCTACACCGTCAAGATTTTCTAAAAAGCGGCCGTCGCTTTCTTCCACTTTTGTGCCAAACATGTATTTTTCTGACGACCGTCCCCAGGCGCGTAGGTTGAGTGCGCGATCAAGGTATTTTTCGTCGTCAAAAAACACCATGCCGCCATTGCCCAGCGCCGTTATGATATGAAAAATAGAAAAGCTGGTAACGGTAATATCTGATCGAGTGGCGGTTTTTGTTCCACGTAAACTGCCCCCCAAGGTATCGCAGCTATCGTGAATTATGAGTAGCTTGTGCTTATCTGCGATGCTACGGACAATGTCCCAGTCACAAATGCCGCCGATTAAATCCGGAATCAGTATTGCACGGGTGTCACTAGTGATCACATCTTCGATTTTATCGACTTGTATTTGATAATCGTCGAGTCCGACATCAATAAATACCGGCGTATACCCGGCTTGATAAATACTGGCAACATCGGTAGAAAAAGTGAGGGCAGGGGTAATTACCTCTGAGCCTTTCGGTAAGTTTAATAAACGCATGGCGATCATAAGTGCAGAGGAGCCAGAGTTGACCATCACTCCGTGTTGCTTACCCATAAACGAGGCTACCCGGTGTTCAAACTCAATGACTTTTTTACCGGGGATTAGTCCGTCGGGATTACTCATTACTTCGTTGACGGCCGCTATTTCGTCTTGGCCAAACATTGCTCCGCCGTAGCGTACCGTTCTTGCCTTTAAATTCGTCATAGAATTATTTGCTCTTAATTGCTTGTGCAGTGGTCAGCAGCGATATAGCCAAAGACCATTGCCGGAGCAAGAGTCGATCCTGATGCTGGATAGGTGCGTCCCATCACTGAGGCAGAACAATTTCCGATGGCGTAAAGGCCGGGGATTACTTGGCCGTCAGTGTCTAATGCCTGTGAATTTTCGTTAGTTTCGACGCCACCCTTGGTGCCTAGATCTCCTGGAAAAACTTCTACACCGTAAAATGGAGGTTTTGCGATACTACCAAGGCAAGGGTTTGGTTCGACGTTCTGGTCACCGTACATGCGGTCGTGGGTAGAGTCGCCACGTTGGAACTCTTCGTCAATGCCAGTCGTGGCGTACTGGTCCATTTTGCGAGCAGAGGCTTCAAGATTAACGCCATTTATGCCTAATTTTTCGGCGAGCTCAGCAAGTGTATCGGCTTTTTTAATCCAGCTTTTTACTCGTGAAGACTGCGCCCAATCTGGATGAAACTGGCTGGGCAGCATGGGCCCAAATGGGTATTTATAGCGATAGTCGGCATCAAAAATACAGTAAGCAGGAACCGATGGTGACTCTGGTTGATTGGCTTGCAGCATACCTTTGGTTACTTTTGTATAAGAAGAGCTTTCGTTTACAAATCGCTTGCCATTTTTGTTAACCATCATCGAACCGGGAAGGTTTTTTTCAATAATTAGCATGCGCGCTTGAGGTTCGCCGGGCACAAAGACAGTCGGGCCCCACCATGCTTCGTCCATAAAGCGCGTAGCGCTTCCTACGTCAACAGCAGCTTCTATTGTTTCGCCAGTGTTACCCGGTGAGCCGGCTGTCCATGACTTGTCGGTAGGCCCGGGCAAATATTGCTTACGCATCGCCTCATTCTTTTCAAAGCCTCCCGAAGACATCACGACGCCTTTACGTGCGCGAATACGGATTTTTTTGCCATCTTTTGTCGCTTCAATTCCGACAATGCGTCCGTCTTCTTTAATGAAAGATTCGGCACATGTGTTACACCATACGGGAATGGCACGTTCAATAGCAGAAAGCCTTAACGCTCCCACTAAGGCGCCTCCTAAGACCAAGCGACGATCGCGGGTAGTGCGAAACCGCCATGGAATATCGAGAACGTATCTCGCGACCATTTTTACGGCGGTTAAAAACCAGCCTTTGGCACGAGTTTGTAATATAGTTGCTTCATCAGCTGTCCAACCGATAATTCCGAACATCGAAGTCTGAGGGTGTTGGCGACGCATCTTGTGGATTTCTTCTCCCAGCAAATTACCATTCATCGGTTTAGCTTCGTGAGCACGCCACTGCCAAGTAGCTCCTGGCGTTTCAGGATACATATCCGCGTAATAGG
>JAJRPK010000203.1 GCA_024280785.1 Gammaproteobacteria bacterium | reverse complement strand
TCGTATGGACGTCTGCTTCCATGACCGACCCACCGCCAAACGCAATGGCTTGATCGGTAAGACTTAGTGCATCTCGCATACTCCCAGCCGCAGCTCGGGCAATAGCCGTCAATCCTCCCTCGTCAAAAGTCACGGACTCTGAAGCCAAGACCGATTCAAGGTACTCGGCTATTTTTTCCGGGGTAAGGTTTTTAAGGTGGAATTGCAAACATCGCGATAATACGGTCGGCGGAATTTTTTGCGGATGGGTAGTAGCAAACAAAAATACCACATGACTGGGTGGTTCTTCTAACGTTTTTAACAGCGCGTTAAAACTGCTATTAGAAAGCATATGCACTTCATCAATCAAATATATCTTATAACGGCACTTTGATGGTGCGTACTGAACGTTATCTAGTAGCTCTCGAGTATCCTCCACTTTAGTTCTCGAGGCGGCATCGACTTCGATAAGATCAAGGCTCCGACCTTCGGTAATCTCTAAGCAAGCGGAGCACTTGCCACAGGGTTTAGAACTCACCCCCAATTCGCAGTTAAAACAACGAGCCAAAATTCTTGCTATTGTGGTTTTTCCTACTCCGCGAGTACCGGTCAACAGGTAGGCATGATGAAGGCGCCCTTGTTCCAATGCATTGGAAAGTGCTTTTAAAACATGGGATTGACCCACCATTTCTTCAAAGGTTTGCGGGCGCCATTTTCTCGCCAGCACTTGGTACGACATAGCTCTTAACCGAAAACTGTGTGAATTATTTATGACTGTTCTCGAAACGAGAACCGACCTTATTCATGCGAGAGAAGTATACACGTTTAGCGCCGGAAAGCAGTATTTTACCCGCTTTGAGAGCAACTTCAGGGCGACTAAAAGACCGTTAAGAACTGGGATCGTTAAGAATTTGGGTGGTGAACCCCAACCAGCCACACCCCGGCACATGAGTCAATAATTACCGTTGCTCCCTTCCGGGCCTGGCGGAGTTCACTATCTATCATTGCGAGGGGACCCATTGGGGCCACCATAACATTTCACGCTGCGAATGCAGGGCGCGAATTATGGCTAATGTATACGGCTCGCGCAAGTCACAGATTCGATAACAATGACAGTTTTTAGCTGCCATGCCATCTATCCTATCTAGTTACGCTCATACCTTTTCGTTCATTCATTCATCTTTTAATCAGGTAGACATCAAAAACCCTTGTATCGATAATCTAGGCGCCGCGGCCTCGGTCGATTTAGCAACTTTATGAAACAAATTACTGGGGTTCATCACTAAGCGATTGGGCTTTGGGGCTATCCAAGCACCGTTGCCGGCCGCCATTAGCTTCTCGGAAATAATACTATTGTCAAAAACTACCGTGCCTAGCTCTTCATCTAAATTCGACAACATTAGTTCTCCGCCCCACTCGCAATTCCACTGTTTGTGCACATAAAAGGTAAAAGCCCCTACCCTGCCATCACTAATCCCACCACCGTCACGGTGCCAGGAAATACTGGATTTAGGTGGCCATACGCAAGGGGTCAGATTAACTCGATTAATCTTTGTATCGCCAGAGTAATGTACAAAGGTTTTTCTCACTTTTTCCAGCAATTTTGTCATCGCCGGTGGTGCCGGCAGTGCCTTTGGATCGGCATTCTTGAGTTTCCAAACCGGTGCATCAGCGACCCAGCCCGAACTTCTTAAAATCGCCCCATCAGCCAATGTCCACACTTTTAACCAATTTTGCGCATCGGTTCTTTGATATTGCAATACATTCATCATCTCCCACAGCTCTTCGAAGGTTTGCGGGTCTAAAAAATCATCGAAAACTTTCGCTTCATTTAAAGCAAATGTCGGCTCCATACTTACACCCTCGTATAATTGGCTAGGATCCTGTCGCAACGGCCCTTTACTACTTTTGATCTAATTTCTCTTTATTCTAACCTCTTTGCTCTCGACCCGCATGATCTTAGTCTCATTTTTGTAGCGCCTCTTACATCGACAAATACATAGCGCATGTTCCCGCTTCGGCCTGTCCAAGCACGGCTCAAAAAGTTACAGAACGGCTGTATATTCTGGCGAACATTTAACTTGCTTCAAAACTAGCCCTTAATGCTTGTCAGCTAACTGGGACTTAACCCGAATATTTCAATCCAATGAGGGGACAAGCTGCCGAGATCATTAACTATTCATCAGTTGCTTGAATCAAAAGGCCTCTGTATATTTTATCTTTGCTTATAGCAGAGCATTCTACACCCTATCACTACACTAAGAGTTGATGTCCCATAATGACCGAACAAAGTTCTGGCCAAGGCGGTAACTTACTGTCTCGAAGAAACCTTTTACGAACAAGCAGCGGAGCCTTAGCGGGTGCCATGACAGGCATGATTGCCGGCTCAGCAGCGAACGCAATGGCGAGCTCCTCACAGGATTCTCCCACCCAAACTGAAACCCCAGCTATAAAGTGGGATTTTGAGGTTGATGTGGTGGTCTGCGGGTCAGGTGCCGCAGGCTCGTCAGCAGCATTGTTTGCTCGCAAAGCTGGAGCACAAGTAATGCTTATTGAAAAAAGTTCGGCTTGGGGAGGCACAACGTCAAAGTCAGGATTTCATATTTGGATACCCAATAACCATGAACTGAAAAAGTCTGGCGTCGATGACGACAAGGTAGGCTGCCTGAAATATATGGCTCAATATTCCTATCCCCAGCTATTCGATCCCAGCGACAAAAGCTTAGGTATACCGCAAAACAACTTTGACTTACTCGAAGCTTTTTACGACCACGCATCCACTACCGTAGAAAAAATTATGGAGTGGGATGTCTGCCAGTTTCGCACGGCTAAACTTGGACTTGCCCAACAGCCAGGCCCTGATTATTTTGAGCACTCTCCTTACAATAAGGTCCCGGAAGGTCGTGGCCTTGAACCCGTTGACCCCGATGGAAATTACTGGGTAGGAAGCCATGTTGTAGAGCAATTCAAAAAGACTCTCGAGTCCCTAAATGTCGATATTCGCATGCGACACCGAGCGCAAAAGTTGCACTTAAACTCTGAGCAACAAGTCATCGGGCTACAAGTAAGCGACAAATCAGGCAAGATACTGAACATTAAAACGCATCGTGGAGTCGTATTCGCCACTGGTTGCTACTCTCATAATCGCCAGTTAATCGAACAATTTCAAATGATGCCGATAGCGGGTAGTTGTGCAGTCCCTACTAACGAAGGCGACTTTATTTCTATCGCGGCCGATGTAGATGCACAGTTAGGCAATATGTCCGGGGCTTGGCGTGCGCAAGTTATACTGGAACAAACCATAGCCTATAAGTCGGTTTTTTCTGCCGTGTTTTGGCCCACCGGTGACAGTATGTTAGTGGTCAATAAATACGGTGTTCGTTGCGTTAACGAAAAGCGAAATTACAATGACCGCACACTGGCGTTGTTTGGCTACGACGCCAATCGCTGCGAG
>JAJRPK010000202.1 GCA_024280785.1 Gammaproteobacteria bacterium | reverse complement strand
TGGGGTGGTGATACTCAGTTTATTCCTGTTTCAGCACAAACGGGTGAGGGTGTCGATAAATTACTAGAGGCACTGTCGTTACAGGCAGAGATTCTTGAATTAACTGCGCCAAAAGATGTGCCGGCTAAAGGTATTATTATTGAATCTCGCCTCGATAAAGGGCGCGGGAATATCGCTTCCGTCTTGGTGCAAGAAGGCACCTTAAAAAATGGTGATGTTGTTTTGGTTGGGTTGCAAATTGGTCGGGTTAGAAACATGACCAATGAGCGTGGCGAGTTAATTGAAACCGCGGGGCCATCTATTCCAGTAGAAATACTTGGCTTGGATGGAACGCCACAAGCCGGCGATGAACTGTTAGTTGTCAAGAACGAGCGAAAAGCAAGAGAAGTTTCAGATATTCGCAGGCAAAAGGAGCGTGAATTACGATTTTCACGACAGCAAAAATCCAGCCTCGATAATATATTTGCCAGTTTTGAAACTGAAGAAGTTAAAACGTTAAATGTGGTTCTTAAGGCCGATGTGAACGGTTCGGCTGAGGCGATAGTCTCCACTTTGGCTGACATTGGCAATGACGAAGTGCAAGTGAATGTTGTTTCTAGCGGCGTGGGGGCGATTGCCGAGGCCGATGTCAATTTGGCAGCGACAACAAGTTCGGTTATTTTTGGTTTTAATGTTCGTGCCGATGCATCGGCTAAACGAGCGGCTGAAAAAGAATCGATAGAAATTCGTTATTACAGCATTATCTATAACTTGTTAGATGATGTTAAAGACGCGTTATCTGGAATGTTGGCGCCAGAAATGCGAGAAGAAATATTGGGTACGGCAGAAGTGCGTGATGTGTTTAAGTCCCCCAAATTTGGCCTTATCGCCGGGTGTATGGTTGTCGACGGGACGGTGCTGCGCAATAAGCGTATTCGCGTGCTGCGCGACAATGTTGTCATTCATGAGGGCGAGCTAGATTCGTTGCGTCGATTTAAAGATGACGTTAACGAGGTTCGAAGTGGAACGGAGTGTGGTATTGGCGTTAAGAATTACACCGATGTAAAGGCTGGGGATAAAATCGAAGTATTTGATATCCACGAAGTAGCCAGAAGTTTATAGTTATAGTTTAGCCTCATTAAGCTAGTGGAGCTAAACAAAGGCGTCGTGTTGTATATATATAGTAGGATCAGTAGGATCCGCTGAATTGCAATCCGCTAGTAAAATCGCAAGAGGAATGAATGGCAAGAGAGTTTAAGCGTTCAGAGCGCGTTGCCGACTTTATTAAGCGCGAAGTCGCGGTACTGTTACAACGGGAATTACGAGATCCAAGGGTGTCGAACCCTAATGTTAATGCTGTTGTGGTAAGTCGAGACATGTCTTATGCCAAAATTTATGTCACGTTTATGGGCAAGGATACCGAGGCTGAGTCCGATGAAGCGATTAAAGTGCTAAATGGGGCGGCCGGGTTTATACGCAGTCAATTAGCTAAACAGCATAAAATGCGCTCTACACCAAAACTGAAGTTTTTTTTCGACGAGAGCGTGCGTACCGGAGAGTATTTGTCGAACTTGATTGCCGAGGCGGTCGCTGGAAATACTACCGAGGCGACTAGTGAAAATATTGCCGAGGTGGCTAGTGAAAATAAAGAAACGGACTCTGGAAAGAAAATTGAAGATTAAATTTAGTGCTTTAAAGGTTCGTTAAGTGGCAAGAGGTAAACGGCGAGGAAGACCCGTCAACGGTATCTTAGTCTTGGATAAGCCAGCGACTATCAGTTCAAATTTTGCTTTGCAGCAGATTAAACGGCTGTTTAACGCGGCTAAGGCGGGACATACTGGTAGTCTTGATCCACTGGCAACGGGCGTTTTACCGCTATGTTTTGGCGAGGCGACTAAGTTTTCTCAGTATCTTCTTGATGCCGATAAGGTATATACCAGCACCTTTGTTTTAGGTGCGCAGAGTTCAACTGAAGATGCTGATGGAGTCATTACGCCGGTGGCAGATGCTTCGGCCATTAGTCAGAATAAAGTTTTGGAAACATTGCGCTCCTTTGAAGGTGAGCAGAAACAAATTCCTCCGATGTACTCGGCATTAAAGCATCAAGGCAGGCGCCTCTACGAGCTTGCGCGAGAGGGGCAAGAAGTCGAGAGAAAGGCTAGAACTATTTTTATTCATAGTCTCGAGTTAATCGCGTTTCGCTCGTACGGAAGCGATCGGCCAGAGCTGGAAATTGACATCAAAGTACGGGTGAGTAAAGGGACTTATATTAGAAGTATTGCGGCCGATTTAGGACGTAAACTGGGTGTTGGCGGCTACGTTAGTAAATTGCGCCGGGTACAAGCGGGGCCTTTTGTAGAAGCTGATATGGTGCCGGTGGCTCTATTGCAAGAATTAAAGCAAGATGAACACTATGCCGAGATGGACGCCTTGTTAATGCCGATGGATTGCGCTTTATCGCATATCCCTAGTGTTAGGCTCGATCAATCGAGTGGGTTTTACTTGCGTAGAGGGCAAGCGGTTATGGTGCCTGATGTGCCTAGCAGAGGGATTGTTAAACTCATGCTCATGCCAGAGTCAGAAGATCTGGAATCCGATGAATTTGTCGGTATCGGTGAAATAACCGAAGAAGGATTAGTAGCGCCGCGGCGATTGGTGGTTGTGTAGTTGTTTTGTAGTGGTTTTATGGTAGTTTTTTTATAGTAGGATCGTTGCAATTTTATAGCGGCGTTAGTTGTTATAGTTTTATTTTCGACCTGTCTGTAAGTGTGCACGGACAGGCCGTGTTTATTTCTAAGCACATTATTATTGAGGTATAAGGTTATGGCGTTAAGTCCTAAAGAAAAAGCAGCAATTGTCGGTGACTATCAACGTGAAGCAGGGGATACAGGGTCTCCGGAAGTACAGGTTGCACTATTGACTGCAAATATTAATGGTTTACAAAGCCATTTTGGAGATCATAAGAAAGATCATCACTCTCGTCGTGGTCTTATTCGGATGGTTAACCAAAGAAGAAAGTTGTTGGACTATTTAAAGAGTAAAGAGACCAACCGCTATTTAGAGCTAATTAAACGTTTAGGTTTGCGTCGCTAGGTTTACGCAGCTTGAGTTGCTGTGGGCAGCTCAGCGTCAATGGGGTCCAAGTATTAGTTGCTGGTTCATTAAGCTAGTTCGTTAATAAGTAGATCCCTTTTTTCAGAATTCAATGGAGGATTTTAAATGAATCCGATAATTAAAAAATTTCAATACGGTGAGCACACTATCACTTTAGAAACGGGTCGCATTGCTCGCCAAGCCACGGGCGCCGTTTTAGTCACAATGGATGAAACTGTTGTTTTGTGTACAGTTGTTGGGGCAAAAAAAGCTAAGCCCGGTCAAGGTTTTTTCCCTTTGGCTGTTCATTATCAAGAAAGAACTTACGCGGCAGGTAAAATCCCGGGAGGATTTTTTAAGCGTGAAGCGAGACCTTCAGAGAAAGAAACTTTAACATCTCGATTAATTGATCGTCCTATTCGGCCTTTATTTCCGAAAGGGTATATGAATGAAGTGCAAGTAATTTGTACTGTCATGTCGGCAGAGAATGATGTGGACCCAGATGTCCCTGCGATGATTGGTACGTCAGCAGCGCTAGCAATTTCAGGCATTCCCTTTAAAGGCCCTATTGGCTGTGCTCGAGTGGGATATACGGATACTGAAGGTTATTTACTTAATCCACGTTATTCAGTACTAAAGACGTCAGTGCTGAATATGATTGTTGCCGGTACCTCTGACGCTGTATTAATGGTTGAGTCAGAAGCGCAGGAACTGAGCGAAGATCAAATGTTAGGTGCGGTTCTTTTTGCTCATCAAGAAATGCAAGTGGTTATTGAAGCGATCGATTCGCTAGTTGCTGACGCTGGCAAACCAGCTTGGGAATGGGAAAGCCCTGCAATCGACGAGGCTCTATACGCTGGTATCAGCGATGCTGTTAGTGCTGATTTGGGCGAAGCCTATAAGATCACTGAAAAAGCCGAGCGCTATGAGCGGGTGGGTGCTTTACGCGATCAGACTGTTGCGCAATTCGCAACAGAAGAGAGTGGCGTTGATACCGACGATGTTAAGAGTTTGTTTGGTAAGATCGAAAAGAATATCGTGCGACAGCGAATTGTTAATTCGGAGCCTCGTATTGATGGTCGGGATAACAAAACCGTGCGAGCCTTATCTATGCAGATTGCATCATTGCCTAAAGCTCATGGTTCAGCTGTGTTTACCCGTGGAGAAACTCAAGCTGTCGTCGTAACAACATTGGGTGCTGTACGCGATGCTCAAATTATTGATGCGTTAGAAGGTAGCTACAAAGATAATTTCTTATTCCATTATAACTTTCCTCCTTATTCAGTCGGTGAAGCCGGTAGAGTTGGCTTTGTTAATCGTCGCGAAATTGGCCATGGACGTTTAGCCAAGCGAGGAATGTTAGCGATGATGCCAAGTGCTGAAGACTTTCCTTACACGATTAGGGTGGTTTCGGAAATTACTGAATCCAACGGATCGTCATCCATGGCTTCTGTTTGTGGTTCTAGTTTGTCTTTGATGGATGCGGGTGTTCCGATTAAAGCTCCCGTTGCTGGAATTGCTATGGGTCTTGTTAAAGAAGGAGATAAGTTTGCCGTATTGACCGATATCTTAGGTGATGAAGATCATCTTGGAGATATGGACTTTAAAGTGGCTGGCTCTGCTAACGGAATCACTGCCTTACAAATGGATATCAAGATCGAAGGCATTAACGAAGAAATTATGGAAGTCGCTTTAGGTCAAGCATTAGCTGCGCGACTACAAATTCTTGAGCAAATGAACCAGGTTATTTCAGTGCCTCGTTCAGAATTGTCAGAAAATGCGCCAAGCATGAAAGCGTTAAAAATCCA
Organism: Gammaproteobacteria bacterium; assembly: GCA_024280785.1. Lineage (GTDB taxonomy): Bacteria > Pseudomonadota > Gammaproteobacteria > Pseudomonadales > UBA7434 > UBA7434. The sequence continues at coordinate 669 of JAJRPK010000202.1, read as the reverse complement.
TCCCGACAAAATTCGCGACGTTATCGGTAAAGGTGGGGCGACGATTCGCTCTATCACTGAAGAAACGGGTGCGACGATTGATATTGATGATGATGGAACAGTGCGTATTTATGGTTCGGATAAAGTCTCTTTAGCAGCAGCGGTTGAGCGGGTAGAGGGCATTACTGCCGAGGCTGAAGTGGGTGCAATTTACGAAGGTAAGATTGCTCGCATCGTAGATTTTGGTGCTTTTGTTACGATTCTACCCGGCAAGGACGGCTTACTGCATATTTCACAAATTGCCAATGAGCGGATTGAAAAAGTTACTGATGTGTTAGAAGAAGGGCAGGTTATCAAAGTCAAAGTTCTTGACGTTGATCAGCGTGGCCGTATTAAGCTGAGCATGAAAGAAATTTCGGCGCAAGAAGCTGAATCTGTTGAGGTAGAAGCTTAATATTTATTTGCATCACTTGCTGATAATTAGTTATAACGAGTTTAGTTAATAGAACTCGTTATAATTTCTCAGTCAAAAGCTTCGATTTTATTCGGGGCTTTTTTTTGTCCAAATTTTGTTGGACTGTATTCCCTATTTTGTAAAATAGCGGGTGAATTATTTAGCCGCTGGTTTAAATAGTTATTTAGAAATAGCCGTTAACTTATAACTAAACTGATTGCTTATGGGCGTGATCT
>JAJRPK010000201.1 GCA_024280785.1 Gammaproteobacteria bacterium | reverse complement strand
GCCTTGTTAATTACCAGTACCGAACACGCGCGTGACCTAAAGCATAAGCCCGCCGTTATTCGTGGAATCACCCAATCTTCGACTCGTGGACAAGAGCAGATGACCAGTTTTTATCGCGACGAGATAGAGTCGTTGCCAGAAATGGAATTGGCCGCAAAACGGGTTTACCAGCAAAGCGATTTAGGACCCAATGATATGGATGCAGCGTGCTTATACGACGCTTTTAGTAGTGAAGTCGTTATGCAGCTAGAAAGCTTTGGCTTTTGTGGTAAAGGTGAAGCAAAAGATTTTATCAAAGATGGCAATTTGGATATTGATGGTAGCTTGCCTAACAATACTCATGGGGGGTTGTTATCCGAGGCCTATATACATGGGCTCAACAATGTTGCCGAAGGTGTGCGATTAATACGCGGCACTTCTACTAATCAACCGAAAAAAGTAGAGCACGTGTTGGTGAGTAGCGGGGTTGGTGTGCCGACCGGGGCGCTAATATTTGGTAAAGACTAATATCTGCTGAAGATCTGTCCGTAATACTATTTCGTTTAGTTCTTTGGCGGTATGTTTCGAGTTATTGGATAAAGCAATAACCGAGCTATTGGTTTGTCCTATATTGCCTGGGACTAACCCCTACAACTTGACTAAAGCGCCGTGAAAAATGTAGCGGGTCATCATAACCTACGCTGGCGGCAATGCAGCTTGTAGACAGATTGCCTTCATTCAATAACTTACGCGCTTGCCGCATACGAAGTTGGTCTCGCCAATTGAGCGGTGATACCCCCATCTCTTGTTTGAACAGTGCAGACATTCTGGATTTAGATAAATTACAGATCTGTGCCAGTGTTTCGACATTGCAATTCATTCTAAAATTATCGGTTAAATAGTCCGTTATCAGTTTAATTCGTTTGTTGATGACGGTATGGCTAGCCTCGTCGGCTTGATTGGCAACGGTCAACAAATACTCCAATCTGTTTTTAGTCAGATGCTTAGCCGTAGTGCTGGTATCGTTTCTTAAATCAATAATTTCTTTTATCGCATGGTGGGTTCCCTCCATGCGTGGCGGTTCTATATGGCCGATAAACAGTTGCGAGGGTGCTCTTAAGGCCGGAGACCACTTAAGCCATTCTGGCTCGGGAGTAAATTGAATCCAGTAGTGGCGCCATATTTTTGAATTAGGAGCGCGTTGGTATTTACACTTTAGCTGAGGGCCGATCAAGACAATATTGTGCTGATCAATTAACCTCGGTTTGTCGCTATTAAAAAGACACTTTCCTTCAGTGCTAATGTGCAAAGTCCAGTGACGGACTGTTTCAAAATGTTCAGTACTAAAATCCATTAAGCCGTGAGCTTTGGTAATGGTCTCACCACAAAAAAAATCTTGAGTTTGAAAGTAACGTTGAAATTGTTTAAACATGCCGAACAGGAAGTCTTCCGCTTGTTTTTCGCTTATGTCTGTATTGGGGGATGGAGCATCTGGCCAGTTATCCATTGCATATTGAGCAATATAAGGCGCGGTAAAAAAAATGTCCCAATCATATGTGGGTGGGCTTTCCTGGGTAGATTGTTGCAGCGATGTGACATCGGCAAAAAAATTATGTATTTGATTATACGCTGTAGCGTTTACAGGCTTGCCCTGGCATAAGTTGTAGATGTGAGTTGCTACACCGGCAAATTTATTAAGCATAACGGGAATTCTCGTTTATTAGCGTATTGGTAATTAAGCGGTAGTTAATGGATTGCTAGATGATAGTTTAGATTCCGGTAAATGATAAGAGTAATATCCATGTATAAGAGATTATTGACCGATAAATACGGCTAATAGGCAGTATAATTGCTAAATCCGGGCTCTCAACAGCAGGATAAAGTTCCATGTATGTTTCTCAAGATAAGGTCAAGGTCAAGATCAAGCCAAGAATAAGATTTAACTGAAAAGGCTTAAGAATATCAATCCTAATTTACAACGGTGGACGAAATGAATCGAAGAGAAGCATTACGTTGGGCGACCGTCGCCTTGGGCGGAATTGTATCGCCGGGTTTACTGAGTGCGACAATGGCAGATGCCAAGCCAAGCGGCAAAGCGACAAAGATATATTCGTTAATGCAAAAAAATCAAATAGCGGTGTTGGCAGAACTGATTATTCCGGTCACTGATGTTCCGGGAGCTATCGAAGCGGGAGTACCTGAATTTATCGAGATGATGGTAGAAGAGTGGTACACCGATACTGAGCGAAAGATATTTTTTCAGGGCCTGATTGATATCGATCGATATACCCAGAGAGAATTTCAGTGTGGGTTGATTCAATGTGATACAACACAAATGACTGAGGCGTTGACACACTTTGAAACTGAAGCAAATAGCTACATCGCTCCCGCAAAAGAATTGTTGTCGATGGATACCACCGATGAAAACTCCCCGTTTTTCTCCAAGATTAAAGAGCTAACGATAGTAGGATATTTTACTTCGGAGATTGGTGTCACACAGGCGATGACCTATAACCCTATACCGATGGAGTACAAAGGGGATATCGCATTAACGGATGTTGGCAACAAGCAGTGGGCACCTTATTAAACATGGCGACAATTGTGGGATTTAATAACTATGATGAAAAATACTAATGAAGCAGCTTCCACAGACTTTGACGCCATTGTCATTGGCTCCGGGATTAGCGGCGGTTGGGCTGCTAAAGAGTTAACTGAAAAGGGTCTCAAGGTTTTGCTACTTGAGAGAGGAAAAATGATCCGGCACGGTGTCGATTATAAGGGAGAGCATATCGAGCCGTGGAAAATCCCCTTCGGCGGCAAACCCTTGCGTGATTTGTATCAGAGAGACTATCCGGTGCAAAGTAAAACGCTTGTTTTTAATGAAACTACCCGTCATTTCTTTATCAATGACCGGAAAAACCCCTATCAGCAGAAAAAGCCATTTTCCTGGACTCGCGCCGATGTTCTTGGTGGCAAGTCATTGCTGTGGAGCCGGCAGGTTTATCGCTGGAGTGACTTGGATTTTAAAGCCAACAAGAATGATGGTCACGGTATCGATTGGCCCATTCGTTACAATGACATTAAGGATTGGTACAGTTACGTTGAAGACTTTATCGGTGTCAGTGGTGAATCACTGGGCTTGGACCACTTGCCTGATGGTGTGTTTCAAAAACCGATGGAACTTAACGTTGTAGAGAAAGTTTTTAAAAAGAGTGTTGAAGGTACACATACCGACAGGGTCGTCACTATTGGCCGAACGGCGGTGCAAACCGAAGCTAAAAATGGTCGCGGTGCCTGTCATTACTGTGGACCTTGTGAGCGAGGCTGTTCCGTGGGTGCATATTTTAGTAGTTTAAGTTCGACGTTACCGGCCGCGGAAAAAACGGGAAACTTGACCATACGCGCAGAATCGGTGGTAAAAGAGTTGGAAGTTGATCCGCTCACTAAAAAAATTAGCGCCGTTAAAATAGTTGATGCCAGTAGCGGCGAACATCTGCGGTTTTCGGCAAAAATGGTATTTTTGTGCGCGTCGGCAATGGCCAGCAATCAGATTATGTTGAATTCACGGTCTGAAACATTTCCTAATGGTATTGCCAATGGTAGCAATACGTTAGGACATTATATTATGGACCATTTTGGCGATGCTGTTTTTGCCGTAATGCCTGGGTATGACGACCGATATTATTCGGGTAATCGGCCCAATAATTTTTATATTCCTCGTTTTAGAAATCTCACCAACCAAACCGACACGAATGATTTTGTGCGCGGCTACGGTTTTCAAGGTGCCGCTATCCGAGGGAGTTGGAACATGTTGGCGGGACAGATTCCTGGATTTGGTGCGAGATTAAAGCATGGATTAATGCGCCCTGGTCCTTGGATTACTTTTATGGCGGGCTTTGGTGAACACTTGCCGCGCTATGACAATATGGTCACAGTGGATCGCAATAATCTTGATCAATTTGGTATTCCGCAAATCGTTTTTGATGTGGAATTTGGTGAAAATGAAGAAAGGATTCGTAAGGATATGGTAGCGAGCGCCACTGAAATGTTAAAGACGGCGGGTGGACTTCACATAAACAGTGTGCCGTCTAATAGTAAGCCCGGTGATGCGATCCATGAAATG
>JAJRPK010000200.1 GCA_024280785.1 Gammaproteobacteria bacterium | reverse complement strand
TGACTAAAGTTTTAGCCAGGCTCAATCTTGGCGCCAGGCAGTTGTTGAGAAAGGGCGAGCAAGAATATAAAGATCAGCAACTTGCTGATGAGACATTATCCGATGTGGATATTATTAAGAAAATGTGCCAGTTTCCCAAGCTGATTGAACGCCCGATCGTTATTCGAGGAGACCGCGCAGTACTGGGTCGACCTCCAGAAAATGTTTTAGAGTTAATATAAACTCATGCCATCACTTTAATGCCATCACCTATAGATATAGAAACTTCAGACCCCTATATTCTTGTCCTGTATTATAGCCGGCACGGTTCAACAGCAGCTATGGCAGAAGAGATTGCGGTGGGGGTAGCTAAAGTAAAATCTATTCGGGCGGTAGTACGAACGGTACCGGCAGTGAGCGATAATATAGACAGTTCAGTCGAGGCTATTCCAGAGGCGGGCCCGCTATATTGCAGTGAAAGCGATCTCAAACATTGTGCCGGGTTAATCATGGGGAGCCCAACCCGGTTTGGCAACATGGCAGCACCACTAAAATATTTTATCGATGCAACCAGTACGCTTTGGCTTAATGGCGATCTAATTGGTAAACCTGCCGCTGTTTTTAGTTCAACTTCGAGTATGCATGGGGGCAATGAGGCAACTTTGCTAACAATGATGTTACCGTTAATACACCACGGCATGTTGTTACTTGGCATACCTTACAGCCATGCTGCATTGCATCAAACTCAAAGTGGGGGCACGCCCTATGGAGCCTCCCACGTGGCGGGCCACGACAATAAACGGCCTCTCAGTGAAGATGAAATAGATCTTTGCAGGATTCTAGGACAGCGAGTCGCTACACTGGCGCTAAAATTAGAGATGAATGGCTGATGTTAAGTAAAGAATATTATCCTTATGCCCGTGCAATAACATTGGGCTGTTACTTCGGTTTGATTGCGGTGATATTTTATGGCTGTTGGTTTTTTGGCCCCGAAGGAGAGACAACAAAAGACGTGGCAGCAAAAATTGTTCTTTGGTTGTTAGTTGTATCGGGTTTATTACTCGTTATTAGAGGTTTGTTGAAGGGCCTCAAGCGAAGTTATATATGGCTGTGCTATATCCTGTTAATGTATTTTGTACTATGTGTACAGTCTTTGTTTTCAGGCGGTTCTGATGTTCAATCAACGGCAGCATGGCACGAAATCTTTGCCGTCACTGTGATTGTTTTGGGATTTGTTAGCTCAATGATTGCATCGCGAACTAGCAGTCAATAGGTCAATGCTTCATTTGCAATTGTATTGAAGTCTAGTTAAAAATTAGTACTAGAGGTTACTCAAGCTGAATAAAGTTGTGGTGCGCTTTAAACGTAAAGCTGATGGGTTTGCTGAACAAATGAGCCTTGAAGATGCTTATCGTTTGGTCGGTAATCTTATCGCGGCAGAACCACAACCTGCGCTTTTTATTACTGACCAACTCATCGAACAGCATCCGCAAAATATGCCATTGCAGTGGATGAAAGCTTATATCCTTGAAGCTTTGTCCGCTGAGTACGAATACAGTTTGGCATTTTGTGAAAAAGCCTTGGATATCGATGATTCCCATATTCAACTAGCGCAAATGAAGGGTGACTTACTCCGAAAGTTGGGGCGCCATCAAGACAGTATCGATTGGTTGACATCATGCCTTCAGAACTTTCCTAACAGCTGGGAAATACACATGACTCTCGGTATGTGTTTTCTGGAAACAGGACAATCTTCCGAAGCTGAAACTGAAATGCGAACTGCATTAAAGTTTAACAAGCATTGTGTATATGCTTGGTTTAGCTTAATTGGGATTTCCCGGTTTTCTCGGCGAGATCTCAACCAAATGCTGGCAACAAAAAATAAAAAGGCGTCTGTTTTTCGTAACAGTGATCTTGCCCATTTGAATTTCGCCATTGCCGCCTATTGGCGGCAGCAAGGGGATATGCAGCGTGAAGTAGATTTATTACATCAGGCGAATGGCTGCACCAAACGAGATGCTCACTATGATTCTGCTCAGGATCAGCAAAGGGCTTCCGATCATATCGAAAGTTTTGACCGTACCTATTTTCAACAACAGTCTACGAATTTTTCTGGCTTGGTGAATCGCGAGCTGCCGAAGCCAATTTTTATTGTAGGAATGCCGCGATGTGGATCGACACTGTTAGAACAAATTTTATCAAGTCATCCAAAGATAGTGGCAACAGGTGAGAGCTGTGTTGTCGAGACTAGCCTGTCGCGCGTTTTATCGAGAGCAGACAATTTTTCTTTAAAGCCATCAATGCTGCCAATGTTAGATAAAGCGAGCTTGCATCAATTTACCAGTGAGTACAATAAACTAGTCGCAAAATTGGTAACGCCGGATGCTATTTATACGGATAAGTCATTGGATAATTTTAGGGTTATTGGTTTACTGAAGTCGATTTTTCCTGAAGCAAAGATCATCGATATGACAAGACACCCGCTAGATATTATTTTAAGTTGTTATCAGAGTGGTTTTTACGATGTTCCCTATGCATCTGATTTAACATTTTTAGCCGAATACTACGTTAGTTATCGAAAGATAATGAAGCATTGGGAGAGCGTTTTCGAGCAACCATTTCTCAAAGTTAAATATTCAGAATTGGTAAGCAATACTGAGCAAGAGGTCCGTCGTCTCTGCGATTACTGCGAAGTTGACTGGGATCCAGCGATGTTAAAGTTCACCAGCAGTGCTAATAATGTAAATACGATGAGTCGAACGCAGGTTCGTAAAGGGATGTACAGCAGTTCAGTTAATCGCTGGAAGCCCTACCGGAAGATGTTGCAGCCTGCTATTGACGTCTTGAAAAAAGAGGGCCTGTTAAAAATGGCACTTACTTAAGCGTAAGACCGGTGTTTATCCCCAGAAAAACACCGGTCTTACGCGGATCGAAGCTAAAACACTACCGCTTAAGTAAGTGCCATTTGGGTCTGTTAACGTCTTTCAATACAGGTTGAGCGTATGTCTGATAGAAGTATATTACTCGAAACCGTAGAGAAATCACCGGCTGCAGTTTCGGCACAGAACAGAGATGAATGGTTAGCGCTATTCTCGGATTGGGGTGTCATTGAAGACCCTGTTGGATCTCAGCCTCATCTAAGTGGACTTTACGACAGACGGTCTGGTAAACGCGGTAATGCACCGCTTGAGCGTTTTTACGATACGTTTATCGATGGTAATACGGTGATTTTTCATCGCGATAAAGATTTTGTCTGCGGTCATTATGTGATGCGTGATTTAGAGCTCGAACCCGGAGGCATGGGTGTGCGTGTGCCTATGCATTTACTTTACGAATTAACGGATGAAGGCGGCGTCTTGAAGGTAAAGCGTCTCGCCGCCCACTGGGATGTTATAGCTACTATTAAACAGGCCATTGCTGACCGTAAAAGTAATCAAAATAGCGATATATCCGAGCCACAAACATCCAGTATATCCGCGTCTCCTAGCTCAGGGCTTGGATCCAAGATGCTCAAGTTTCAAGGATTGCCAGGGATACTGCGCTGGATGAAATGCTTGTTTTCTGTCGGTGAAAAGGGAAAAAGCAAAGTAGCGCAGTTTATTGAAAGTGTTAATAAAAAAGAGGCTAGCTCTTTACGAAGTTTGCTAATGACTTCGCAAAATAATATACGGTATCCGGTAGACAGAGACGGAGAATGCGTTGAAGATTTCATTGCTCGAAATTTAACGATGAGTGCCAGTAAGTATATCTCGGCAGGTAGCTCGGTGAGTTGTTCGTTAGTTATCGCGGATGCCGGAGTTGAGCTGTTTGGTGTTGGTGTTTTTGAAATCAATCGACGAAACTTTAAAATTGAGAGTGCTAGCTTTTTTTTCGATGAAAGTAATTATTTATAAGTTTGAAGTTTGAAGTTTGAAGTTTTAAGCTGATATTTCAATCGGCGTTTTTTCGCTACTGGCCGAGATCATTTGAACCCAGTTACAAATCTTCTTTGGAATGAGCTTTTGATGTTCGGGGCTGGTAATAATATGCTCCAGTTCTTCGTAGTACTCTAGCGTCAAAAATCCGTTAAAATCTACATCGGAAAAAATATCGCGATACTGATTTTCATAATTGATTTCAATGGTATCACCGGTAAAAATATTGTAGATATACACCCCGCGTTGCACCAAACTGTTGAGGCCCGCTGCGACGCTGTCTCTGCTTGGATGTTCACGTTGGTAATCTTCAGTTTGGTAAAATTCTTCGCCGAGAGTGCTTACTGGGCTTAAACGCGATGTTAATCGTTCAACCAAACCCAACCAAGCCGTTGGGTTTAACAAGTTGCCAAGGTAACGTTTGATAAACCACTTTTTATTGGTGTAGGCATACGCATCGATTTGAGCTATGCCAATAATTCTTGAGTCTCTTTTTGCTATTTCATACGACGCATCGGCTCCTGAACAAAGACCATAGGAAATAAATTGGCTAATCCCCCTTTCTTTCTGCAAATGGTTCATTACTTCGTTGAGCTCTTCCAGAGAGCTATCGTGAAAGTTTCGTGTCCCTCTTCGCGGTGGACTATCACCTATACCTGAAAAATCAAAACGTAAGGCAAGAAACCCGGCATCTGCGACTTGGCGGGCTAGTTTTACCGATAGTCGACAGCTGCCAATGTGATGCATTAAACCAGAGTTTAAAATAAGAACGGCGGGTTTTGAGGCATCAAAGTTAGTGGGTAAGGTGATGATGGCCGTCAACGGGGTAGTTTTACCTATGGTAGTTGCAATTTCTCTCATCGTACTTTTCCGTTATTTCGCTAACCAATGGGTAATTGCCTGTAAAATTGGCTGCGGTAGCATGATTCCACCGTATTGATCGACATGATTCCAATCACCTGGCGCCTCGACATGCTCGTATTCATAGGCGTCTCTGGAACTCCATGCTGATTTTAGAAGATTACTGTTTTCGTTTTCGCTTGAAACTATATGATAGATTTTTTTGCATTGTGGTTCAAAATCACACAAGTTAATTTCCGATAGATCTAAGCGCATCTTTTTGTATAACGGAAAGCCATTAAAATGCAGGGTGTCGTCACTATCAACTACATTGCACTTACTGTCGCCTTTGCTTATTTCATCCTGCAGTTCTAGATCATAAGCATTGCCCGAAATGAGGGGGTCCCATAGAATCAATTGCTTAATTTTAAGCTTGCTATCCCTTGCGGCCGCGCTGGCTAGTAAACCTCCAAGCCTTAAACCGATTACATGGATAGTATTGACACAAGTGGTTTCTCTAAGCTCGTTGATTGCTGTTTCAATATCTTCTAACCAGTCTGAAACACAAACATCCTCAATGTAGCCAGACGAATCACCTGTACCGCGATAATCGAAGCGAAGGACATGAAACCCTTGCTGGGCCAAAGAAGAAGCAAGTTGCCTGTTAGCACGATGTGAGCGCATATACTCCTGCCCAAATGTGGGGCACAGCAGTACACCTTCGTCCCTCATTGCGAGTTTATTGGGTGAATGGTAAACACCATATAGAGATTGACTGGAGCTACCAAAGAAAAAAGGGTTCATCGACGCTTTCTCGTACTAATATATAGTTTTATCTAATTTAATTGAGATACCTCATTTAACGAGGGCTAAACAGGTTTCAATGTAACATTCCTTGATAAGCGGCTATGTAAAAACTCTAAAATTAGACATTATACTGAGACCAAGCTCTGCTCGTGGGAAACGATAGAAAATTTAGATCTGGGCCGCAGTTGTGTCAGAGACTAAGTTATTGATAACTAAGCGGGCATAGTTTGAATATCGCTCTATGCTTACATAGAGTAGTAGCTATAAATATTTGGTCAAGCTAGAAGTTAATCGAATGTTATTTGAGGTTATATAATGGAGCAGACATCTCAGAGTGTCATCCTTCTTGGTGAGCAGTCGCTAGTCATCCAATGCGGCGAGCGAATG
>JAJRPK010000006.1 GCA_024280785.1 Gammaproteobacteria bacterium | reverse complement strand
CTACCTAAATTTAATGGAACATTTTTAGCCACATAAACCCGGTCATTTCTCAAATAGTCCGAATATAAATCTGCGGTAATACCATTAACCGTTACTTGAATTGCCGAACCTGAAACATAGCCCCATACCAAAACTTGAGATTCACTAATTGTTAAGCCTTCTGAATATTGTTCTAACGACAATTCTGGTGCCACTGTAGAAACAGGCATCACAACCGTTACTAGAACCGGAACGCTATAAATCGTTTTATTCGCACTATCTTTAAACTGCAGCCGAAACCAAAACTCAAACGACCCCTCTAAAGTATTAAAGGCTTCAAATCCTATTTCAACGTCAAAAGAATTACTGCTGGATGTTAGTGTTGTATTGGCCGGATGTACATTCCCGTTAAAGGGATCCACAATTCCTCCCTGACCAAGAGAAAAAGAATCGATGACGCGAGAATATAGCGTAGTTTCGTATTGAGTAACCTCGGAGGCAATCGTAGACGGTAAGCGTATATCATTCAACGAAAATAGAACGTCACCTGGGTTGACAGCATTTATCAACAATCGCTCTCGGTTTATGGTTATGACTTTCGTAGAGATTAAGCTGTTAGTTCCTGTAACTTCGACGGTAATAGTATTATCACCATCGCTCAAAGCTACTCTATCTAGTAAATCATCTGCGTTTGCACATCCTAGAACAGAAGAATCTACACAAAGTGTGCCATATACAAAAGTATCACCATTAATCTGTGCCGATTGGCCATTAACGGTAACCGACGAAACTAACGATGCCGGTGTTTGCAATGTGCCAAAAATGACCAAATTCTCTAAATAAACCGTTTCATTGTCTAAATGTGAATCAAGGCTAAATAGCGGGCCAACATTGCCAACAATAGAAATAGTCTCACGATTGATCACAGAACCATTCTGGACAATAATCTCGATAATATGCGGCCCAACTTGTGTCTCTATCTGAATAGTAAAATCGCCGTTAACGATAATCGCCGGCACGCCGTTAATAGTAACGGTAGCCATTGGGTCTGAAATTGTGCCCGTTAATTGGAAGCTATCAGTATCAATGACTGCGCCATTAGAAATTGATAACGCAGCGATATCGGGAAATGATAAGGGCTGATTAACTACCAACGGCTGATGACTATTGATCAGATAAGATTCTGTACTGCTAATAGGAAAATTCACACCACTGGGTTCACCGTTGAGCTTCCAATTCACCGTTTGATATAAACCGGTTTCAGGCTCTAGGCGTTGAATGCTAGCAATCGATGCCGACGTGCCCAAATGTTGTATCAGATCATAGGCGGTAAAATCTAACGGCAGACAGGAAAATCCTACTAAGTTTTGACCAATGTTCAATGTTGTAGCTGAACATGCGTTAGCCGTCCCGTAAATATATGAAAAGGATTGCTCGGCTTGTAGCATGTACCCTTCATCAACGGTAATGGCAAAATCGCTGCCTGTTGGTAGCCCACCACTGTATGATGCCGTTCGTAACTGCCCTGTAGCAGGGTCAATTTTTGAAAGGCTTTGTACTACCGTTTCACCACCGAAGCCTTCCAGTAGCGTAAAGGCCGATAAATTAGCGGGCACGCTATACGGGTAGTTTATCCAACTCAATGAAGGCTTATACTGCACTTCTGTTTCATAACTAGCTGGCTGTGCAGCCAGTAATTGACTGCACAAAAAAAATGCCGCAGTAAATCCCTGAGCTATCGAACGAACGAATTGTCTTCTATTAATATTCATGATCCCACCGGACACATCCCTCTCCCACCGACGATTAATACCATTGTAACAATCGTTGATTCACTATTAGCATCAATAACTGTTGCCGTAATAACATGTCTCCCAGAAGATAGTTGAGCGTTTACGCTCGCCCCACTACCCAGCGATCCATCGCGATCGGATACCCACAAAATCGATCCACTCACATCGCCATCTTCACTATCATTGGCTGTCGCTGCAAACGTTAATACACCCGTTGTCGCAAACCCCAATGTCTCAGTTGATGGTGAAATCACCACTAACGGTGGCGCGTTGTTGGGGTTAGTGCCCTGCAAAAACTCGTCAATATTACTAATGAAGTCTCCGTCAACATCGGCATCGGGGTCGTCAATTGAGTTCTGCACCTCCCAAATATCTTCAATGCCATCGTTGTCAACATCGCTACCAGCAGCAGGCATCAATGTGCTCAGCGTCATATCACTTGCAGTAAAAGGCAGTAGCCCTCCACCGAATATTTCCAGAGAAGGCCCGCCGCTATCCAGCTCTAGGGGTGTTCGCAAGTCTAGCGTTGCTACCGTGAAGGTAACGGTCTCAGCTAAATCGCCGATTAATTTGAAGGGGACATTGGCAAGGTTTAAATTGTCGGGCACGGTACTTGGCGATGAATTTCTCAGCAAAGCATATAGAGCAGTGCTACCTGCCTCCGTATGTACATTAGCTAAATGTGGCAGGTTAAATCCAGAGGCTAACCCTGCTTGAATCTCACCGCTGGCCAAAACAGGTACCACCTTGTCGGGGTCGTAGTTCACGGCTACAAGCCCCTGCGCAACTAAAGCTGCCGTCGATAGGCCTCCGCGATCTAACCCTGTGATTGAACTCACATCGATATTAATCGGGACATTAATGGTCGAGCGAAGTTCAGCATTTTGATTGACACCCAAGTCAATTGCCGCCTGTCCCGTAAAGGGGCTTTCCTGAGCAAGCAATCGAAATGAGAACGAAGCCACGAACAAAGTGATAAATAAACCAGCAACACGATAATTATTCTTCATTACGGCACCTCGGGCAGCGCCGCTGCATCGGTAGCTTTAATCATCAGTAATCTATGTAGCGCATCATCATCAGCATCGATCACTGTAGGTGCTAACGGTGAAAATTCAGAAGTCGCAATTTTTAAATCACAAAGCCAAGGATGAAAAACATTAGCGTCATAGTCTCCTTCCGTTAATGATTGCTCAACAATTCCACTCAGTAACAAGGAGTCATAGCTGTTAAGGGACCGGTCGGCATTACAGTCTCCTATAGGTAGTTCCTGGCCCACCAGTAGCTCACCAGTGTAGGTTGCCGCCTCAAAATCTGAAAAGTAGGTTTTTATATTGGTGCCAAAAACACCGGCGAAGCCTTGATAGTGTCGAAAAAAAGCAATGTCACCCGCGTTGCCGTAGCTTGACGAAGACGCCCCTTGCAACGGCGTGATCTGTGTAGAACTAAGGTTATAAACGTTATTAAGGTCAAGCAATACACTCGGTGCAGTAACACCGTCACCAATATAAGCGCTCACTGGGTAAGCACTACCTTCTACTGAAAACAGCACTAATTCACCCGCCAAGCCATTTGGCACATCTAATAAAACAACATCATTGGTAAATTGCGCACCCAAGAGAACGCGATCGGACACATTTATTGTGGTGACCGCTAGCAATTGCGTATTATCACAATAAGCAGCACCGTCGCCGGGACATGCGGTTGAAATAGATGAAGTGTTAGAAACACCGCCATACT
>JAJRPK010000199.1 GCA_024280785.1 Gammaproteobacteria bacterium | reverse complement strand
TGTACTCAACCGTTTTGTTTGAGTACATCGCTGAACTTATTTCTTCTGGGATGCCAGTGGAGTACTTTGTTGAGGGAGGTCGAAGTAGGACAGGCCGTTTGCTGAGGTCCAGGCCAGGCCTGTTATCAATGACGGTGAGAGGATTTCTAAAATATAAAAAAAGACCCATTGCTTTCATACCGGTGTATATCGGTTACGAGAAGCTAATGGAAAGCAAAGCCTATCAAGCGGAGTTGTCGGGAGAAGACAAAAAAAGCGAGACATTTTTGAATTCGGTAAGATCGATTTTCCATATACGAGGAACCTATGGCAAGGTATATACCAATTTCGCTCAGCCTGTGTTCTTAAGCCAAGTCCTTGATTACAAGAATCCCTCTTGGTCTTCAGATGAGTATGACGATGTAGCAAGGCCTGATTGGATCAGGAATGTTGTAAATGATGCATCTGAGAAAATCATGATCCATATTAATCAAGCGGCCACTATCAATTCGATAAACTTAATATCAAGTATTTTGCTGGCGACTCCAAAACAGGCTATGGATGAGGCAGAGTTAGCAGGGTTGATTGAAACTTACCGATCGATTATTAGTACGCTTAACTATTCAGATCTTATTAATTTCGTTGAGAGTGAGGGTAAGGAGCAAATAGAGCATGCAGAATCGCTGAAAATGATCAAAAGGAGGCGTCATGAGCTTGGTGATATCATTTACCTGGATGCAAAGCATTCCATATCGTTAACCTATTACAGAAATAATATTCTTCATTTGTTTGCCTTACCTTCTGTTATTGCCTGTTGCTTTTTAAATGTGAGGGTGCTTAAGCGGGAAAAAATCATAGAGTTAATCTTCCTTGTCTACCCATTTCTTAAGAATGAACTGTATTTGTCTTGGGAAATAGAGGACTTGCCTAGTATAGTGAGTCGTATTTTAAATAGTTTATTGGGTTATGGGCTTTTATCTGAAAATAAGGAGAATGATACGTATGCGCGTCCTGGGTCAGGGCTAAAGCAATATCGGCATCTTAATTTATTGGCAAAAATAATTACTCCCTTGTTGGAGGTCTATTATTTATCCCTTGCAATCCTATCGAAAAGCGAGCTTGATTCGATTTTGAAGGAAGAGCTAGAAAAAAAATGCTATTTAATGGCTCAGCGCGTGGCAATGATACATGAACTGAATTCACCTGATTATTCGGATAAAAGGTTGATTTCAAATTTTTTTAATGCGCTCGTGAAGATTGATTATATAAAGATGCAAGAAGATAAACATCTTGAATGCAGTGATGGTTTCTATAATGCTAATAGGCACTTGCGTCTATTGTTAGGTAAAGAGGTACGGGCGAACATTTTACAGATGGTTAAAACTGGAATGGGATAGAAGCTTCCTGTTTCAGGAGGTTTATAGTGATGAGTGTCTACGAATGCGTCCTAGTATGCCGCGGAAAACGGTAGAGATTAGATATGCAAGACCCGCTAATAGAATAATAGTCGCCCCGGCAGGGAGGTCGGGAGAATAGGATATGGCGAGCCCGATGCTGGTAAAGCTCATGCCTAGCAGGGTGGCAATACTCATCATTCCAAACAATGTTTGAGTATAGTGACCTGCAATTGCTGCGGGTAAGGTCAGTAAGGCGATCACCAGTATTAAGCCCACAACTTGAATCAGCAGAACAACGGTAACGGCGATGAGGCATAGTAAAAGTAGGTAAATTGTTGTGACTGGCAGGCTCCGTAAGGTGGCAAATTCCTCGTCAAATGATACCGCTAAAAATTGTTTGTAAAATAGGCCGACGGTCGCGAGTACCGCAGTATTCAACAACAACATCCACAATATTTCCTGCCTAGATACCATAAGGATATTTCCGAATAGATAGCTCATGAGTTCGGTGTTATAACCAGGGGTTTTTGAGATAAACAATATCCCAATCGCCATCCCGACCGCCCAAATAGCCGCAATAAGCGTGTCTTCTTGCTCACCCGCATGACGACTAATTAGCCCAATGACTAACGCTGAAACAATCGCTGCGATGACAGCTCCCAGTGTAGGGCTAAAGCCAAAAAAGAGCGCGGCGCCCATTCCTGCCAGCACACTATGCGCGATTCCCCCAGCTAAAAATCCGATACGTTTTACGACCACAAAGCTACCCATTACACCGCAACCAATTCCCGCCAATATCCCTGCTAATAGTGCATTCTGTAGGAACTCATACTGGCTGAGAGCGTTGAAGAATTCAGTCATGTTGATGTTCCACAGCGTGCATATGGGCGCCGTACAATTCGTCAATAAGCTTTCCATCGATGTGGGCTGCCTGATGACATATCATAGTTTTATTTAGACAGGCAACACGATGCACGTAATAAGAAACAAAAGCGATATCGTGTGAGACCACAATAATTGTCATGCGTTTATTCAATAGCTTTAGTAAGTCAAAAATATCGGTCTCGACACGTTGATCGATATTCGCGGTAGGCTCGTCTAAGATGAGAATACGCGGTTCACTTGCTAATGCTCTTGACAATAAAACCCGTTGGAGTTGCCCTCCGGAAAGCGTGTTGAGGCGGCGATGAGCATGCATTTCCATTTCGGTTTCACGCAATGTTCGTATCGCGATCTTCCTATCCTTGGCCGAGTATCCCCCCCACCAGCGTGCTTTCCCTAAGCGTCCCATCAGTACGGTTTGTTCCACTGTAATGGGAAAATCACGCGTAAAGCGTGGATATTGAGGTACATAGCCAATCTGTCGGTGGGCAAATTCAGGACGTTTACCCGCCACGCGTACCTTACCTTGAGTGGGTTTTAGCAGTCCAAGAATCAGTTTCAGCAAGGTACTCTTTCCCCCCGCATTTGGGCCTACTACGCCTATAAATTCACCTTCATCAATCTGTAGGTTGATTTCTTCTAGGACTACAGGGCCGCCGAATGAGAAGCTCACTTTTTCTAGTTCGATAATAGGTGGGGTCATTTTACTGTAGCCCCAGCAATTGCCTTTGCAACCCGTTTCATATTATCTGGATAATCGTAAGCGAGAGGGTCGACCGCGATGACATTGCCATCAAATGAATCGGCAATGATTTTTGCGCTGCGTTGGCTGAATTGTTTTTGTACGAGAATGGTTTTTATTCCCTTTTGTTTAACTATTTTGATGAGATTTGCTAAATCTTTAGCGCCGGGCGACTTGCCTTCCTGTTCGACGGGGATTTGATGGAGTCCGTATCGGTCGGCGAAATATCCCCAAGAAGGATGGAATACCATAAAACTATGGTTTTCCATCCTGCTAATAATTTGCCGAATGTGTTTATCGAGGGTCTCCATGCTTTGCACAAATAAGTGGTGGTTTTCTGTAAAAGTAGCGGCGTGTTCTGGTGCCAGTTCGATTAAGTTTGTCAAAATTTGGTCGGCGATATTTTTTACAAGTAGTGGAT
Source organism: Gammaproteobacteria bacterium (assembly GCA_024280785.1). Lineage (GTDB taxonomy): Bacteria > Pseudomonadota > Gammaproteobacteria > Pseudomonadales > UBA7434 > UBA7434. The sequence goes on along the minus strand of JAJRPK010000199.1, from coordinate 28 downwards.
CCGTCCAGATGTGTGGATCCTTTGCTAC
>JAJRPK010000198.1 GCA_024280785.1 Gammaproteobacteria bacterium | reverse complement strand
GTCACCGCTCTCAATGTACCCATAACCCGTCTCGGGCGCGGTAGGTACGATACCGAATGTCACCAAATTCCCTGCATCGGCGACGCAACGAGCCGTAGCAACAGCCTGCTGAAACGCATCAACGTGCTCAATACAATGGTCTGCGGGTAAAACCAGCAACACGGCATCAGAATCTTTTTCGAAAGCTGACAGTGCCGCCAGAGCCACAGCTGGTGCTATATTCCTGGCAACAGGTTCCAGCAAAATACCGGATGGTTTTACAGCAATTTGCGCAAACTGTTCAGCAACTAAAAACCGGTGTCCTTGATTGCAAATAGCCAGAGGGGCGGCCGTTTCAGGTAGCCCACTCAATCGACTCAACGTTGTCTGTAACATGGACTGCCCGACGTTAGTTAAATCGAGAAACTGTTTGGGATAAGCTTCTCTCGACAAGGGCCAGAGCCGGCTACCTGAACCGCCACAAAGTATAACTGGAAATAACACGTACTCTCCTTACTAAAAAACAAAAGATAGAATTTATTCTGCTTTACAAGGCAAGCCGATAGTAAAACCCTCTCCCATCGACTTGTACCATCAAATAGAATCAATCGCGAAAAAGCTATAGCGGCTGGACATCGCATCGACAAAAGTTAAAATACACCACTCAAGTTAAGCCGCTAAACCAACAGAAAAATGTGAGCGCTATTTTTGGATTAACCCAAGCTTCTTTAATTCACATCAACCATTTGAAACTGTCTAGAGAATTAACATTTCCAAACTGCACAAAGCTTGGATAAAATACGCTTGCGATACAACCTTGTCATTATCGGTCAGACATTATCGGTTAAAAATCGAGTCAAGACTCCCTATAATGCTGTGCTTTACCAAATAACTCATTACGTTAATTAGTATAACCAAATTTAAAAAGATATTATTATTATGAGCTTACAGAACACATTTACTAAAGAAGAATTGCTAGATTGCGGCCACGGACGCCTATTTGGCCCCGGTAATGCGCAATTACCCGTCGGCAATATGCTGATGATCGATCGTATAAGCGATATTACCGTCGACGGAGGGCAAAACGGCAAAGGGCATGTAGTTGCAGAGTTAGATATCAACCCTGATTTGTGGTTTTTTGACTGCCACTTCCCCGGTGACCCTGTGATGCCCGGCTGTTTAGGGCTCGACGCCATGTGGCAGCTAGTAGGATTTTTTCTTGGCTGGAAAGGCAATCCCGGGCGGGGTCGAGCACTGGGTGCCGGCGAAATCAAATTTACCGGGCAAGTGACTCCTGATTCTAAATTAGTCACTTATGAATTGGATTTGAAGCGTCTGATTGAACGCAAGCTTATTATGGGCATCGCCGATGGCCGTATGCTGGTGGATGGGCAAGAAATCTATACGGCTAAAAACCTGCGAGTAGGTTTGTTCAAGGACAAGTAAATTACTGCTGTCGATGACCGATAGTTTAATGTGATTAAGTTAAGGTTTTTATCAATGAAAAGAGTTGTCATTACAGGTTTAGGAATTACGTCTTGCTTGGGCATAACGGCCGATGATGTCATCCGGTCGTTAAAAGCTGGACTATCTGGCATTAAAGTTATTAATCAATACATTGAGCTTGGAATGCGTAGCCATGTTGCAGGCGTGGTTGATATTAACCTTAGCGAGCGCATCGAACGAAAACTGTGGCGCTTTATGGGCGATGCCGCGGGCTACGCTTACGTGGCAATGGAAGACGCGATTGCCGATGCGGGTTTAGAGCAAAGTGATATCTCCAACGTGCGAACAGGTATTATTGCCGGATCAGGTGGCGCATCCTCAGCCAGTCAGGTAGAAGCCGCCGACATACTAAGAAACAAAGGCCTGAGGCGAGTTGGTCCCTATCGAGTTACGCAAACAATGGGCAGTACCATATCCGCCTGTTTAGCAACTGGATTCAAGATTAAAGGGGTTAATTACTCCATTTCTTCAGCCTGCTCAACCAGTGCTCACTGCATTGGCAACGCTATGGAACAAATCCAAATGGGAAAACAAGATATCGTTTTTGCGGGCGGTGGCGAAGAAGAGCATTGGACTTTAAGCAGTTTATTTGACGCCATGGGAGCATTATCTTCTAAATATAATGATAACCCCACCAAAGCATCTCGTGCTTACGATGCGCATCGAGACGGATTTGTTATTGCCGGCGGCGGCGGTATGTTAGTGCTTGAGGAGCTCGAGCATGCTAAAGCAAGAGGCGCCAAAATCTACGCCGAATTGGTTGGCTACGGCGCAACTGGCGATGGAGCAGATATGGTCGCACCCTCAGGAGAAGGAGCCGTTAGATGTATGCAACAAGCTATCTCAACGGTAAATGGGCCAATCGACTACATCAACGCACACGGAACCAGCACACCCGTTGGCGATGTAGTAGAACTAAAAGCCATGAGCGAAGTTTTCTCAGCCAATATGCCCAAGATAAGCTCGACCAAGTCCCTTACTGGCCACTCTCTGGGGGCAACTGGCGCGCAAGAAGCAATTTATTCTCTGCTGATGATGCAAGAGCATTTTATCGCGGGCTCTGCAAATATTGAAGAATTAGACCCCGAAGCCAGTAACATACCTATCGTAACAAAGACGCAAGAAAACGCTAAGATTGACCGGGTAATGTCAAATAGTTTTGGCTTTGGTGGTACTAACGCAAGCTTAGTATTTGAGCGATTCTCTTAAACAAACCTGTCCAATTTGTGAGGATAGTAGTATTCACACTCCTCTCGCACGCTAACAGTCGGTGAACAGCTATACTCAAGAAATCATTGTAATCATAGGGTTATCTATCGTTATGGCCCCTTTTATTCGACTGTTTCCACGCGCATTTTTGAGTAAGCACCCATTAACTAAGTGGGGGCGTCTAACGGCACTATGCATATTTGCCGCAACCAGCACTTCTGTCGCTGCCTTGGATTACAATCTGGAATTCGAAGCCTTTGGTGGATATTCGGATAACAGTAATCGGCAACGCGACGGCCAAGAGCAAGAGGACAGCAATGCCGGAGTAGGCGCTGGGTTTGGAGTTTCTCACGAAAGTAAAACCCTGACCATCAATCTCGATTACGATGCTCGCTACCGCGATTACAAAAATCAGACCATTGACACCCGCAGCAATATCACCGGCACGACAAATGCCAATTGGAACATAGTTGACGAGCGGTTTGCTTGGGATTTTAACCACCAAATTCGCGAAGCCCTCGCTAATCAACGTGTAGTCGACACACCCGACACCCGAGAGACTCGGCAAATTCTGACTACTGGCCCCAAATTCACTGCCCGACTATCCCAAGCGGATAATTTAATTCTGACTCTTGCTTACACGATACTCAAGCAAGGAGACGCCGAATTTGAAACCCCCGATGAGCGACAAAACTTAGACAGCAAGCGACAGCAAGCTGGCCTTACTTGGGAACATTCGCTCACAAGAACTTCCAATTTCAATCTCGGTTATACCCAGTCAACGACTAAACCCGACGACAATAGCTCAGACATTACCTACAACCAACTATTTGCCGGCTATAATGTCCAGTTAGCCAGTGGCAGCTACAGCATCCAGCTCGGCGCCAACCAGATTGAACGCGACCAGAGTAGTGATACCCAAGGTTTCTATGGTGCAATTAACTTTAATCGAGAGTTTAGCGGCCAAGCTATTACTATCGATGTCGTTCGTCAATTAACAGACTCTAGCATTGGGCTAAATGCCCGTGGCTCCAGCAGCTTTGGGCTAAACGCCCAAAGCTCTAACACATCTAGCGCATCATTTAGCAATTTCGACCAAATTGCTATTGTAGAACGAACAAATGTTAGCGTGACCTACTCTCATGATCACCTATGTCGAGGCTGCTCATGGCTTGCAACATACAGCTATGATCAAGAAGATTTCGATCAAAATGACCAGAGCTCAATTATTAACGTAGGCAATAACAAAGGACAAAGAATTCGTTCGTTACTGCGCTATCAAGTCAACTCCAAGCTATCAACGGGAGTAGATGCATCTTTCCGGCGGGCAAAGTTTGATACTGACAATCGAACGGATGACACTCTCACTATAAATCTCGATGCAAGCTTGGCGTTAACCGACAGTTTCACGTTCCGTTTTTCTGTAAATCACCGATCACGGGATACAGACTACGACCAAACTGAGATTCTGGATTTTGACGAAATGTCCGCACGCATTACTGCTGTTTATACGGTCAGGTAAACTTCTACCCACGCGATTCACAGAAAGCCTGAAAATTGTCGACTGAGGTAAAGCAAGCTTTGGCCAACAAGAACTGTTACATGCCTGCTGTTGTACCAACTGTTGTATATTGAGCCGCCAAACTATAACCGCTTCCATTTAAGGCCTCAGATTACGCTTTCGCTGATCAAAAATCTGACTTTATAATAGCCCTCTCTAAAAGATTCATGTGGTCTGTAGCCGTGGAAAAAACTTACTCTTCACCATCATCTAAGCACGACAATAGTATTCACGCCCACCAACTTCTATCGCTCTGGCATGAAAGGCAAAAAGACCACCTGTGGGCTATTGGCTTTCTGATGGAAATCAAAGGCTCATCGTACAGAAAACCGGGTGCGATTATGTTGTTCAACGACCTGGGGCAGCACTTTGGTCTTCTCAGCGGAGGCTGCATTGAACAGCACTTATGTCGAGCTGCCGTGCGCGCTATAGCCGATCAGAAAAGCGTCATCGTCAGCTATAACCTTGACGAAAATGAAGACGAAGATAACTGGCAAGCAGCCATTGGATGTGGCGGTTCGGTTACGGTACTCATCGCTCCTCTCTCGGCTGAAAATAATTATCTGGAACTCGAATCCTGTTATTCAACTCTGCTCCAGAATAAATTCTGCGAACTATCACTTGACGCAAAAAATGGTGAAAGTGCAGGTAGTTTGCGCGCAGTGCAAACCGTTAAAAAACACAACCTCTCTGAAATTTCCGGCTTTGCAAACTACGATAAATCCCAAGAGATCCTCAGCGTTAAATTTCTCCCCGCACCTTCAATTCTAATTTGCGGCGCAGGCGTAGACGCCATACCACTCGCTAACATTGCCACAGAGCTGGGCTGGAAAGTCATACTCAACGAAACGAGAAGCCAATATCAAAAATCAGGGCGGTTTCCGCTTTCTACCCAAACAGAATCATTAGATTACAATAAATTAGATACTCTACCTCAGTGGGAAAGCGTTCACTGCATCATCATTATGCACCACCATTTAGCACTCGATGCCAAAGCGTTAACGGCCGCTTTAACGAGTAACGCTCAGTACATCGGCGTGCTTGGGCCAACGAACCGAATGCAAAAACTACTCGCAATTACCCAGCTTAAGGCAGAAGATTTTGGTGAAAGACTACACGGCCCCTGTGGCCTCGCTCTCGGAGGAGACAGCCCATCAAGTGTCGCCCTCTCCATAATTAGCCATTGTCACGCAGTATTGACTCATGCCAAGATGAAAACACTGCCCCTATAGCCCGATGATCTTATAGACCAATGATCCTATAGCCCGATGATAAAAATGTCGACTCGCCACAAAACTGCTCGCAACTATCGGATAACCGCCATCGTACTTGCCGCCGGCCAGGGCTCTCGCTTTGGCAGCCAAAAAATGCTTCACGTCTATAACGGCAAAACATTATTAAGCCATGTCATTTCAATTATTGATTTTGACCAAGTCAACTCAGCGATTATCGTCACTGGAGCTGACGCAGCAGCGGTCAAGTCCCGTCACCAAGGCTCTATTGAGCAACAGAACGAGACTGATCAATACAGAAAATTAAGTTTTGTAAATAATCCAAACTGGCAGACAGGGATGGGAAGCTCGATTGCAGCAGGTGTTACCGCGGCTATCAACATAAATAAAAACGAAGAACTTGATGCGGTGCTTATTATTCTGGGAGATCAAATTCATATTAGTCAACAAGAACTCAATCACCTGATAAAACATGCAAAAAACAACCAAGGGAAAATCGTTAGCGCTAAATACAACGGAATAATCGGAGCGCCCTGCATTTTTCCACAATCGCACTTTGAAGACTTAACACAATTAACGGGTGAGCAAGGCGCAAAAAAAATACTCAATGCTCACAGCAAAGATATCTTAAAAATCCTTATTAATTCAGCCGCAAATGATATTGACACACTCAAAGACCTTACATAAAGAATCTAAACCGTGGTGAGATCTGACCCTAGTGCCGACAGCACTATAACTTCGCATGACTCTCCTGCCCGCAAACCACACCCCGCTTTTATCGGGATCAACACATTCGATTTAGCTATCGACGAGAGCACTCCCGAGCTTTGATTGCTAAATAACGACACTCTCAACTGCCCATTACTTTGAACGTTGGCAGTACCGCGTAAAAAATCTAACCGCTTACCCCTGTTATAAAAATCAAAATTCGAAACTGCCACAATTCTTTGATGATTCCAGTTTTTAGCACCCATCGCCCTTAATAACCAAGGACGAACAAACAACTGAAACGTCACATAAGATGACACAGGATTACCCGGAAGTCCGAAAAATGGAACCCCCTTAATATCGCCAAACGCTACGGGCTTACCGGGTTTTATCGCGATTTTCCAAAATTTAATCGAACCCACAGATTTTGCTTGCGCTAACACATAGTCTTCTTCACCTACCGACATCCCACCGGTAGTAACAATACAATCAGCTAATTCGCTAGCACGCAATAGCATACTCGCCGTTGCCTCTGCGGAATCGGGACAACGACCCAAGTCCATAGGCTCAAGCCCCAGCTCCCGCAGGCTGGACTCAAGAAAATAACGGTTAGAATTGTATATCTGTCCTGGCTCCAGCTCTTCACCCGGGTCTTTCAGTTCATCTCCGGTAGAAAAAAATGCTACCCGCTGGGGCCGATAACAATCGAGTGCACCTACTCCTACGGATGCTAGCAGACCAATATCAGCAGGGTTCAACCTTTGGCCGCGGGCAACAACGGGTTCATCTTTACGGATATCTTGCCCTGCCAACCGTATATGTCGCCCCTTTATTGCTTGCTCGGTAAAACTTACCTTTTCATTCTCGTCCACCACAGTGTCTTCTTGCAACACGACAGCATTAGCGCCCTCAGGCAACATGGCGCCGGTGAAGATCCGCGCGACTGTACCTTTCTTTAACGGCGAGGCTATAGACCCCGCTGCTATGCGCTGCGACACACAAAAACTTGCGCCCTGTTCCAACGCGGCCAATTCTTCTGCGCGCACGGCATATCCGTCCATCGCACTATTATCGTAGCCCGGCACGTTGATGCAGGCAGACTGGGTTTTAGCAACATACCGGCCTAGAGACTGAGGCAAGCTAACGCTTTCTGTTTGTGACGACGAGCAATTATCGCTCAGAATGATTTGCAATGCTTCTTCATATGAAATCATCGCCGTTAAACAGCTCGCTGCTCTAACACACCGTAAAAGTTGCATGGCCGGTGACGGCTATCCAACTGCTCAGACAAAATCTTGTTCCACGCCAATTCACAGGCACCCGTTGAACCGGGAACCGCAAAGATAACTGTATTATTGGCAAACCCCGCCAACGAACGCGATTGGATCGTCGACGTCCCTATGTCCTCGTACGACAACTGACGAAACAATTCGCCAAAGCCATCAATCGACTTATCAAACAAGGGGCTAATGGCTTCTGGCGTTGAGTCACGTCCGCTAAAGCCGGTTCCACCGGTAACGATAATCGCATCCACCCCGTCGGCCGCAATCCACTTGGATACAATCGCACGAATCGCATAAATATCGTCTTTAACAATAATGTTCTCTACCAACGTGTGGCCGCTATCGGTTAGCGCAGAAATCAAAAACTGACCCGAGGTATCGTTATCCTCTGTTCGCGTGTCCGACACAGTTAATACAGTTATATGCAGCGGACTGAACTTCGCCGTAGACTTCGCCATCGTTATCACCTTTTTTCATATCAATCATTACCCATACAGGGTTGTTTGAATCCAGCCACTAATTGTACGCTAAATGCAGCGGCCTACTGCCGCAAATTATCTGGGCCCTGTGACCTCTGGCGCTGTCGATCGTAGGGTATTGCCCGCTGGCTGGCTTGCTCCCGAACTTGCGTATCAATCATCGAGACTATTAATAACCCACTGAGTACCGAGGTCTTTGAAAAGAACCCTCTTTATTTCAAGACCGTTGCTGGCAAGGATGCCAGCGTCGAACTATAGGGACATATTTATGTGTGTCTTGAAATAAAGAGGGTTCTTTTCAAAGGCCATGCGCAGATTAAATAGAGTAAAAGCAGGCCCTAAAACCCATTGAAGTCTGCAGTTTTTATCACCAGTCATGGATACAGCTATTGACATTTGCCGCTCATATCTAAATACTATCGCGCCTCAATTTGTACCTGATTTGTTATACTTAATTTGGAGTTAACCTTGGCAAACTCGCCTCAAGCAAAAAAACGTGCTCGACAAGCTGAAAAGCGCCGCAATCACAGCGCCAGCCTACGATCGATGGTTCGTACCTACATTAAAAAAGTTATCGCGGCTATTGCCGATGGTGACGCAACGGCCGCGCAGGCCGCCTATGACACTGCCGTACCTGTCATCGACAGAATGGCAGATAAAGGTATTCTGCATAAAAATAAGGCTGCCAGACATAAATCCAGATTGAACGCGAAAGTTAAAGCTCTTAAGGCTGCTTAAGAGCTCTTTACCTTGCCTAAGCTCGCGGGAATGAGTGCATTTGCGTAGTTGCTTTGAATACATTATCATTCGCGACCTTTTTATCAGTGGGCATTGTTAAATGTCCTAATTTTAGTAGCCGTTGCCATCACCAGTACAAGAATAAGAATTTAACTAAGCACTGGATTGGCCGCAATACGGAGAAGAAGTATGTACGCAGTAGTTGAAAGCGGTGGCAAGCAGCATCGTGTTATTGAGGGCGAAACCCTTAAAGTTGAAAAACTGGAACTAGCCACTGGTGAAACCCTGACGATTGATCAGGTCCTCATGGTCGGTGAAGGCGAATCTGTCAAAATTGGCGCTCCCTATGTCGATGGCAGCACAGTTACTGCCGAAATCATCAGCCACGGTCGTCACAAAAAAGTGACTATTGTTAAATTTCGTCGCCGTAAGCACCACCGCAAGCAAATGGGCCACAGACAGTGGTATACAGAATTAAAAATTACTGGCATTTCTGGCTAAGAAACAGGCCAAGAACCTGATTAGAGCGGGTATAAGACCATCACTCTCATAGCCTTATACATAACCTTATAGATTGCTTTCAAGACGTTTATAGTTTTTCAAGACAAAATTTTATCGTTAAAGGCCCCATATCATCTGGCTCACTGACGAAATTGGAGTTAAATCATGGCACATAAGAAAGCTGGCGGTAGTACCCGTAACGGACGTGATTCCCAATCAAAGCGGCTGGGCGTAAAGCGCTATGGCGGCGAAGATGTTAAGGCGGGTAATATTATTATTCGACAGCGCGGAACCAGGGTTCACGCAGGTGTCAACGTTGGAATAGGCAAGGATCACACTTTGTTCGCCACTAACGATGGTGTAGTAAAATTTGAAAAGAAAGGCCCTAAAAACCGTCAATTTGTGAGTGTCATCGCATAAGACTAACTGGCTTTGAAAGAAAAAAGCCCTGTCCTACGACAGGGCTTTTTTGTATCGGCAGCGTTATTTTTTGTATCACCTAAATGATGGGCTGGCTGCTACAATCTCCGCATATGGATCAACCTGTTTGGTATTGGCAGGCAGGCATTCACACCTCTTTGTAATGCGATGGTCTTAAGGTCTCCGTTTTGCTTAGACCGTAAGATCAACAAACAGCCGTAAGGTTAACAGACCGCTATGAAATTTGTAGACGAAGCCGTCATTACAGTAACAGCCGGCAAAGGCGGCAATGGCGCGTCAAGCTTTCGCCGCGAGAAATACATTCCCCGAGGTGGCCCCGATGGAGGTGATGGAGGTGATGGCGGCAGTGTTTATCTGCTGGCCGACTCCTCCCTCAACACCCTAATCGATTTCCGCTTTCAGCCTCGTTATGCCGCTCAAGCAGGTCAAGGAGGCCAAAGTAAAGACTGTACAGGCCGTGCTGGTGCTGACAAAATTCTGCCTGTACCCGTC
>JAJRPK010000197.1 GCA_024280785.1 Gammaproteobacteria bacterium | reverse complement strand
GGTGCTCGTACCGCTACATTTTGATTCACCGCCGCCCTCACAACGCCGACTTCTTCAGGATGAGCTGTTACTTGTCTCCACATCCTAAGGGCTATAAAACTCGCCAATAGTGAAAACGTCAAAAGTAACCATTCGGAAGGCACAGACGCCCCCAGTGTATTCCCCAGCGGCGCGGAAATTGCTCCCGAAGCGCCTAATATCACCGCAGGAATTGCTAACACCGTGCCTGTATTCCAGCATCTAATGGCGCCTACCCCGGCACTAATCGCCACTGCCGCTAAAGCAATACCTATGGCGTCAGCCGCTGTAACACCAGCAACAAGCACTAAAAGAGGGACTGCAACGGCAGAGCCCCCAGCCCCCGTCAAACCCAGAACGATGCCTATTAGTATGCCAACAACGTAGATTGTCATCGCTAACTCTTGCTCGCCTGACGATTCCAGGGCATCCGCGCAAGCATCAAACCCATCACACAACTGTCTGTGATTGCTGCAAAGACCAGACCCAAACCTACAAATAGCGATAGTCCAATAAACATTGGGTGAAATATTATTGACAGCACACAACCTAAGACAACCATTAGGCCAGCGGTAAACCGTACTTGCCGCTCAAGACTCCAGGATGTATTTCTTGATTCTGTAGTGCACCCAACCTGCACCAATCCATCAAGCCCCCCATCAATAACAACGAGTGGAATATCAAGCTGAGACTTCAGTATTTCACTCGCCATATATCCACGTTTTCCACTCTTACAAAGTAAAAACAATTCACCTTCAAGAGCATCTAAGCCAACAGTCGCCTTTGGATCGGAAAGTCGATCTAGTGGTATATGTATTGCACCTGGAAGACTTTGTGTAGCATTTTCGAGATCAGTCCGAACATCAAGAACCTGCAATTTTTCATCACTTAGAATACGTGCATTGAAATCACTGGATTGTATTGTCGTAATCATTGTTATGTTCCTCTTCCCATTACTGCACGCTGGCAGTCTAGATATGAATTGAAATAGCCCTATTGTTTTAAGTCAGGGCAATATATTGATTGCAGCACCGCTATGACGCGAATAGCAGCATCGCCATTAAGCCTATAAAAGATTGTCTGCGATTCCCGCCGAGTAGCCACCAAGTTGGCCTCTCGTAGTCGCGCAAGGTGTTGAGAGACGGCAGACTGGCTTAGGGGCGTTGATTCGTTGAGTTGGCTAACTGATAGCTCCCCGTTAACCAAAGAACAGAGAATCATCAGACGATTTTCATTCGCCAGCTCCTTCATCAGTTCTGCGGCATCTCTCGCATGCGGCATCATGTCTTGGAAAGCAGCTATATCGCCCATAAAATCAGACCTCGAATAATATATTAGATAAATCTAATTTAGCATAACCTTATATATCTGTCAACACGCTTTCCCTTGCATCCTTTGAGAGCGGCGCTGGGCGCTCCGAGGACTCATAGGTATTTAACTGAGAAGACGCGGGCTGGGGTTAGGCTGCTGGCAAAGATATACCCGGCTGCCCAATAATTGAGTTGCTTCAAAGACAATAAACTGAATGGCTGAAGTTAGGCGTTTTTGAGCCGGTTAGCTAAGATCGAAATCCATTCGTACAAGAGTCGGATTAACCGCTTGTTATCCAACCAACAGATTTAAAGAATCTACCCTACTTAACATAATCTATATTATACACCATAGTTTATTCGTTAGAATGGAGCGTTGAATGCACAAGCCCACTTTTTATGCCAAGTTTTTCATACTAACAATTATCACTTCTGACTTCACAAGCCAATAGCGACATACTGAAAGGGCTCACCGTGTCTATGCGGTGTAATTTGAATAGAAACTTTCTGATTAAGGCATTTCAGAAAGTCTAACAATTTATCGACGGTAAACCGACTAAAATGGCCGTTGAGCAGATGAGAGACTTCCGCTTGTTTTATCTTAAGCCGCCCCGCCAATTCACGCTGTTTCATGTCTTTGCTATTTAGAATTTCCACGACATGAAAGCCGATCATAGCCCGTGCTTGTAATTCCTCAGCATTATCAATACCAAGGTCGGCAAAGACATTACCTGAACTTTCTTCGAATTCAATTTTACTTTTGCTCATTTTTTTCTAACTCCTTTGCTTCTTTATAACGCTGCTTAACTAAGTCAACGTCATGTTGTGGTGTCGCAATGCCCTTTTTCGCTTTCTTTTGAAACGCATGAAGGACATAAATGTTTTTACCCAATTGAACAGCCTGAATACATCGATAGGCTTCTTTATCGTATTTCAGGGCAATCTCAATAATGCCAGAGCCAACACCTTTGAATGGTTTGGCATCTTTCGGCATACCACCAAACTGGATCAATTGCAGTTGGTCACCGGTAAGTTGCTTAACGTCATCAGGGAACCCCAAAATATTCTTTTCAAGACCTTTGGTAATAGCTTCTTGTAGCGCAGCGATTTTATCGCGTTGAACCTGGTCTTTACGGATCAAGTCGCGCACGTAGTCGCCACTGCTAGCATATTGCCCTTGATTAACTTGGGCTTCGACCCACTGCCGCATAGGATCAGGCATAGAAATATTCTTAGCACCCCTACTCTAGAGGCTGTTTTTTAAAGTTGGATTTCAAACCCATGCATTCCTGAAAGTAACCGTCCCGGTGTTTCGGCTGGCACCTGCCCTAGCCTAATCAACTCGCTTTTGACGTTGTCTTTTTTGTTTTTTACAGTATTTACCGGGTGTGTTTTGATCCACATGCAGTTACCCGTTAAATTGCTTTTGCTCGCTCATCTGCTGATGCAACACACGAGCAATAACAATACCGCCCTGTTCTTCCCAATAATACAGCGTGTGTTTTTGGTACCCAAAAGCCCGCAGATCGTTGAATAGATCGGCGCGAGATTTACCCAATTTTGGATTAGCTGCCAATTGCTCGGCCAGATTTTCTAGCCCTTCAACATAGCGCGAGGCTTGATCCCCACCCCACTGCGTGAGTGTGTAGACAACTATGTTTTTTAAATCTTGCTCGGCTGCGCGTGAAAATCTATAACTTGGCATCGGCAATTTGTTGTTTGAGTGTGCCGATAACCGCTTGACCATCTACCACCCTACCGGCCTGAATGTCGTCCAAGCCGACCTGGATTTCTTGTTTGAGCGCCAAGTGTTGTAATGCCTGAAACTCTTTAAAGGCTGAAACGGACAGCATTACAGCAACGGGTTTACCGTTTTTATTGATCCCGACCGGGCCTTGCTGGGCTTTTAAAATCACTTCGCCGAATTCGCGCTTGGCATCGCTCGCACTCAGAATTTCCATATTTTTTAACCGTTCATAGAAAATAAACCACTTTAATTAAAATAATCAATTTGATCGATTTTGTCAAGTATTAACCCCCTTTAGTTGCCCAAGTCTTGGGGTAACTCGCAAGCTCGATTTATCCAAAATAATGGAGGGGATTCCTACAGAGCTTTGCTAAGACAATATCGGACTAGCGCTATTCAGGAAAATAACGGCTTATCGTATCGACGACAACAGCCGGTCGGTCAGCGCCCTCGATTTCGACAGTAACCCGCACAATAGATTGAATCGCACCCTTTATCTCTTCAACTGACACAATCTCTCCAGTGCCTCGTAATTTAGAGTTGACCACTACCGCAGAAGGAAACCGGGTACGATCCATACCAACATTAACCGCATGGGTAAAAGCCTGCACCTCTATCATCTGCGGTAAAAATAAATTCACCAGTGATAAGCTCAAATAGCCGTGAGCGATACAAGCACTAAACGGCCCCTCTTTTGCCCGTACCGGATCGACGTGAATCCACTGATGATCACCTGTAGCATCCGCAAACATTTGGATTCGGTCCTGAGTAATTTCAACCCATTCACTATTGTCCAATACTGTGCCAACCGATGATAAAAGCTTATGAGGTGAAGAAAAGACTGTTGCCATAAATCAAGCTCCGAATATTCCGTACTTTTACTTTAAGAAGAAAGACAATCAATAATACTAAAATTCATACCGTATTCTACCCTTTGAAGAATTCTGCTTGAACTCAATCCAAATCAAAACACGGCCATATTAAACCTAAATTTTCTTTCCAACTTGCCGTTTACCCACACTGCAGCCAACACACCCAAGAGTAAGCAGCACCCAGATATTGGTGCAATGAGTTTAGCAAACCTAAAGAGTACGCACTATGATTGTTTGACAAGCATAGTCAGCCGCAAGAAGCCCCCCTCATTGATCAACACTGCCTATTACTCTACCGGTGATAGAAACCAAGTTCAGGGCATTACTTCTGTGCAATGCAATCGATATTTTGATGTTAGTAAGCCCAGCTGTACGAGCCAAAACCCCCCTCTAGCACGCAAAATGTAACCAAACGGTAATTGCGGAAATAACTGAAATTGCTATGCTATAAACTAGGAATCGTTCGTTTATGGCGTTACTCACTGTCTTCAACCGTTTTTTGCTCTACAGCCTTCAACCCTTTAAATTTAAGACTCAAAAACCTGCGTTGTCTCCTTACAATTCATCTTAAACCCAAAGTTAAAGCTTTCTAAATTCAAGAGCGTTTTTACAATCTGATGCCATCCTCACAAAGCACTTCCAAACGAGCCATTGTTACCCCCGCAGTTATTTTAATGATTGCCTGTGCCATCGCCTATGCGCTATATGCGAGTAAGCCCGAACAAGCACAACAAGTTCTTGAACAGCAACCTATGTTAGTCGACGCCATCGAAGTATTTCGTGAAACAATCCAATTAAAAATCATCACCCAAGGTTCTGTCGTTCCCAAAACTGAAACTCGCCTCTCATCAGAAGTTCAAGGTCGCATTATCGAAGTCGCAGAAAATTTTGTAGCGGGCGGTTATTTCAAGCAAGGCGAAATGCTGCTTAAAATTGATGACCTTGAATACCGCACCGCGTTAAAGCGGGCACATGCTTCGGTGGCCAGCTCTAAAACCCGGTTAGCAGAAGAGCAAGGTCGAGCCGAAGTCGCGTACCAAGACTGGCAGCGAAATAATAAAGGTGGAAAAAGAACGGCAAAAGCTAAATCCTTGGCCTTGCGTAAACCACAAATCGCGGAAGCACAAGCAAATTTAATTGCTGCTCAAGCCGACTTGGAAAAAGCACAAGAAAATCTCAAACGAACTTCTATTTCCGCACCCTATGACGGTCTGGTTCGCTCACGCAATGTGGACTTGGGACAACACGTTTCGGTAGGCTCCGAACTGGGTCTCTACTTTGCCACCGACAGTGTCGAGGTTCGACTCCCAGTACCCGAACACAAGCTTGCCTTGCTCGACATTCCAGCAGCTAGTAACTTAAACCAAAAGCCAGTCCTCATTCAATTGAGTGTTTCGCTGAACAACAAAACATTTTACTGGCGGGCCGAGCTTTCAAGAGTAGAGAGTGTGCTCGATGATCGCACTCGAGTTCTTCATGTTGTAGCGCAAGTCAATAACCCTTATCAACTAAATAACACCAATACACAGCCCACAAGTAAAGCATCAGCTTCTTCAGCTATATCGTCGAACCCACCACTACGCGTCGGAACTTTTGTCCACGCTGAAATTTACGGAAAAACGATAGAGAACATCGTTAGAATACCGCACAATGTATTGCAAACTGACAACAAAGTCTGGTTAGTTACCCCCGAGGGCAGCATGTACGAACAGCCCGTCGAGGTGATCGCTAACGACAATGAATATACATACATTTCATCCGGACTAAAAGATCACGACAAGATTGCCATGGGCTATGTCGACAATAGTATACCGGGCACCAAGGTTACTATTGCCAAATTGATTCAACTTCCTCCAAGAGAGAGTTATATCTCACACAATGATGATTCAGCGGTGACTCCTCCCAGCACTGTACTGCAAAGTGAACAAGTTGTTACTCCGGCGATTGATAGCACACTCAATAGTCCTTTAGCCAGAGATATCTAAATGACAACTTTACATCCAGAGGAGAAAACGCATACCGGCATTATCGCCTGGTTTGCTCGTAACCACGTTGCCGCGAATTTGCTAATGATTTCTATTATTAGTGTCGGCCTAATGTCGTTGAACAACATCCGTCGGGAACTCAACCCTGACTTAACCATCGATGTCATCCAGGTTACGATGGCATACCCCGGCGCTTCTCCCGAAGAAGTCGAGCAAGGAATCACGGTAAAGATCGAAGATAAAATTAAAGACATTACCGGGATTGATAATTTCAGCTCTTACTCCAAAGAGGGGTTTGTCACGCTATACATTGATGTTATGGAAGGTTTCAATGTCTCGGATGTACTCGATCAGGTGAAAAACCGAATTGATGGTATCACCAACTTTCCCGATCAAGTAGAAAACCCCATTATCGAGCAACTTGATTTCAAAATACCTGCCATTCAATTGCAAGTTCACGGAGCGTTGGACGAAAAAAATCTCAACTTGATCTTGCGGCAAATGAAAAAAGAAATTTTATCCTTGCCGGATATCTCTTCGGCTGACATTTTTGGATTACGCGATTACGAAATATCGATTGAAGTCAGTGAAATGGAGCTAAAGAAATTTCATTTAACACTTCGTGATGTCGCTACAGCCATTAACCGATCATCAGTCGATCTTGCTGGCGGAGCAATTCAAACCGACACTGGAGACATTCTTTTACGCACCCAAGGGCAAGCCTTTGAACAAAAGGACTTTGAGAAAATAGTGTTGCGAACCTTCGCCGATGGAACACGGCTAATGCTAGGAGATGTTGCTTATGTAAGAGACGAATTTGTCCAGGGTTCAGGGTTGACCGTGTTTGATCGCGAGTACGGCGCGGGCATTATGGTTTACGCGGTGGGTGATCAAGACATCATTAAAACTACAGATACCGTAAAAGCCTATGCTGACAAAAAACGTCTGGAACTTCCCGACAATATCAAACTCAGCTATTGGCAAGACCTCAGTCACCATATTTCTGCCCGAATTGGTTTAATGGGAAAGAATTTAGCGATTGGCGCCGGCTTAGTGTTTTTTATCTTGCTCATTTTTCTAAATTTCAAATTAGCCTTCTGGGTTATGGCCGGTTTGCCTGTCTGCTTCCTGGGAACTATCGCACTAATGCAGCTAAACGGTATCGGTGTAACACTAAACATGGTAAGTCTGTTCGGCTTTATAACGGTGTTAGGAATCATGGTTGACGATGCCATTATTATCGGCGAAAGCATCGATTCAAATACACGTAAAAAAGGCCTCACTCTCGACAACGTTATTGCGGGAGCAAATCGAGTTGCTGTCCCCGCTACCTTTGGTGTTTTAACAACAGTTGCAGCCTTTGTCCCCACCGTTACCCTTAGCGGAGTGTTTGCACCAATGCCAGCAGCTCTAGGCTGGGTAGTCATTTTTTGCCTGCTATTATCGCTGGTGGAATCCAAACTCATACTACCGGCACACATTGCTCATTCAAAGCTCACTCACCTGCCAATTTTGGAGAGCATAAGCAAGCGAACAGATCGCCTGTCAGCCTATGTCAACATTAAACTCAAGCAGTTTATAAATGAACTATACATCCCTTTTCTAATGCGCTGCATAAGAAATCGCTATACCACTTTAGCGAGTTTTCTGGCAGGACTCATCTTAACCGGCGGCATAGTAGCGAGCGGCATTGTCTTAATAGCAATGATGCCAGCATCACCCTCGGACTTTCTAAACGTAAAAGCAGAAATGATTGAAGGCACCCCCGACAGCAAAACTCACGAAGCTGTGGCGCAGCTAATGCAATCTCTGTATGACACCAATGACGATTACGCCGAAGCATCGGGAATTGAAGAAGGCTTTATTAAACACGCATACGGCTGGGGACTTGCCGGTAAGTACGCCGAATTCACAGTAGAGTTAACCAAGCACGAAAATCGCGATATCGATAGTTACGAAATCATTAAGCGTTGGCGCGAAAAAACCGGCAACATCCCCGGCTCGCGAAGCCTCGTTTTCAAATCGGAAGATGACTCTTTTGGCGACCCCATTTCTTTTAATATTATTAGCGACAACCAGGACATGTTAGTTGCAGCAACTTCTGAATTGCGGCAGATTATCGGCCGTTATGAAGGAGTCTACGATGTCGACTCAACCTTGGCGAATCAAACTAGCGAACTAAACCTGAGTATAAAACCCGGCGCAGAAGCGTTAGGCTTAAGTCTTCGAGACTTAGGATCGCAAGTTCGGGACTCATTCTATGGTGTCGAAGCTCAGCGCATGCAGCGCGGTAACGATGAAGTTAAAATCATGGTTCGCTACCCAAGAAATGAAAGAAAGTCTCTTGCCGACCTTGAAAACATGCATATTAGAACTCAAGACGGTGATGAAGTGCCGTTATATTCGGTAGCTAATCTAACATCGATGCCGGGTTACGCTGCCGTCAACCGAATCGACGGCAAACGTGCTGTTAATGTCTCGGCTAAGGTAGACCAACTAAACTACAATCCCGATGCTATTAGCAATCAGATTATCGCCAATGATATCCCTATTTTGCTAGAGAAATACCCGCAAATCAGCTATGAAACTGATGGCGGTGCTCAAGAATCTGCCAAACTCATAAATGCGCTAATGCGGGGATTCCTACTTTCCGTGCT
>JAJRPK010000196.1 GCA_024280785.1 Gammaproteobacteria bacterium | reverse complement strand
CGAATTTTTTCTTTACTATGATGATGCCCCACTACTCATCGTAAACTGTACCGAAATTGACTTTATCAACAATAATGACGATTACCTGACTTTAATTGATTACATGCTAAATGTTCGTGGCGGCCGTCATTACTTTAATCCAACAATTTTTTCCTAATCGCAACCTGTACAGTATCAGCAAGTAATATCTACAATACTAATATAAAACGGAGCCAGCACACCTTGAAACACAATATTGTTAAATACTGTTTGTTGCAAAGTAAAGAGCAAAAGTTAAATAGCATAATCTTCGGTTCTAACTTTAGCCGCCTACTCGATACAGTAAAAATCAAAGTGTAAGGCTACGAATCGATGCAAACCTTGACTCAAATGAAATATTTACGCGCGGCTATAAAGGCAGAAAAAGCTCGCGGCAAGCGCATCACCTTAGTACCCACAATGGGCAACCTTCACGAAGGTCATTTACAGCTAGTCAGGCGTGCTCACCAAGTAGGTGACATCGTTGTTGTCAGTATTTTTGTAAACCCTCTTCAGTTCGGCGCCGCTGAAGACTTAGACAATTATCCAAAAACGTTAGCTGAAGATCAAGAGAAGCTGGAAAAAGAAGAAGCGCACTATCTATTTCTACCCAGCGTTGAAGAAATGTACCCCAACGGAATGGATTCCCACACTACAGTAAATATTGAAAAACTGTCGAACATGCTTTGCGGAATAAGTAGACCGGGCCACTTTCTTGGGGTATGCACGATTGTTAGCAAGCTCTTCAACCTAGTCCAGCCTGACAGTGCTATTTTTGGTGAAAAAGACTTTCAGCAACTTACGATCATTAAACGCATGACATCTGATCTCTGTATGCCAATCGATATAGTCGGCATGGCTTCTGCGCGTGCTCACGACGGTCTGGCGTTAAGCTCAAGAAATTCTTATTTAAGCAGTACCGATCGCGCGCGAGCTCCGTCACTATATGAAACCCTGCAACAAGCTAGAGATGACATATTGGCAGGAAATTTGCCCTATAAAACCGTCTGTGATGCGGCGATAGAAAAGCTACGTACAATGGGGTTTAACGTTGATTACTTTGAAGCCCGCGATCAACAAAATTTAGCGCTACTCGATAGCAAATCGGACTCGACAAAGATAGTCATTTTAGCAGCCGCTAAATTGGGGTCGACCCGCTTACTCGATAACATTTCTCTAACGTTAAACTAATTTTTTCTTAAACCCGCTATATCTAATACCCTCTAGGAACCGGCATACCATGAGCAAAACTACCGTTTATCCCGTGAAGGCAGACATTAAAGCAAACGCTCACCTCAATCGGGACCAATACGACGCGATGTATCAAGCATCCATTTCGCAACCCGATATGTTTTGGAACGTACAAGCTAAAAATACTCTAGTGTGGGATAAAAATTGGGACACCGTTCACACACATGATTTTTCTAAGGGAGAGGTCACTTGGTTCCAGGGCGCAAAACTCAATGTAACCACTAATTGCATCGACCGGCACTTAGAGACGCGCGGTGATCAAACCGCCATTATTTGGGAAGGTGATGAACCTGACCAGCAAGAACACATTAGCTACAAACAGCTGCACGAAGCCGTCTGCCAACTCGCCAATGCCTTAAAATCGAGAGGCGTTAACAAAGGTGACCGGGTGTGTATTTACATGCCTATGATTCCAGAGGCTGCTTACGCGATGCTAGCCTGTGCCAGAATAGGTGCCGTGCATTCGGTAGTGTTTGGTGGCTTTTCACCTGACGCATTAAAAGGTCGCATTCTTGATTCTGACTGCCACGTCGTCATCACCGCAGATGAAGGCGTCCGCGGCGGCAAAACCATTCCTTTAAAAGCCAACACCGACGCCGCCGTCGACAACTGCCCTAACGTTCACACGGTACTGGTTGTTAAGCGCACAGGGGGTACGATCAACTGGAATGCACGCGACGTTTGGTATCACGAATGCGTAGGCTCAGCCTCGACCACATGCGCAGCAGAAAGCATGGACAGCGAAGACCCGCTATTTATCTTATACACTTCTGGATCGACGGGAAAACCAAAAGGCGTATTACACACGACGGGTGGCTATCTGTTAGGTGCCGCGTTATCCCACAAATATATTTTCGATTATCACGATAAAGAAATTTACTGGTGCACGGCTGACGTAGGCTGGATCACAGGCCATAGCTACATAGTGTACGGGCCGCTTGCGAATGGTGCGACCACTCTCATGTTCGAAGGAGTTCCTACTTATCCCACCGCATCGCGATGCTGGGAAATATGCGATAAGCACCAAGTTAATATTTTTTATACCGCACCCACTGCACTGCGCGCTCTGATGGGCCAAGGCGATGATTTTGTCACCCAAACCTCACGTCGGTCAATCCGAATTTTGGGATCTGTCGGCGAACCCATCAACCCTGAGGCATGGGAATGGTATTACCGGGTTGTTGGTGAACAGCGCTGTCCGATCGTAGATACCTGGTGGCAAACGGAGACGGGGGGCGCAATGATTTCTCCAATACCCGGAGCTATTGACCTTAAGCCTGGTTCCGCTACCGTCCCTTTTTTCGGTGTTGAACCCGTGTTACTGGATGCCGAAGGCAAGGAGATAGACGGCGAAGGAGAGGGAAATCTCGCCATAAAAAACTCTTGGCCCAGCCAAATTCGGTCAATATACGGAGATCATCAACGCCTGATTGACACTTATTACACGACCTATCCCGGCTACTTTTTTACCGGTGACGGGGCTCGCCGCGACGCCGATGGGTACTTTTGGATAACCGGACGAGTCGATGACGTGCTAAACGTCTCGGGGCATCGTTTGGGCACCGCAGAAATAGAAAGTGCACTGGTACTACATGAGAGCATCGCTGAAGCCGCCGTGGTCGGTTACCCGCATGACATTAAGGGACAAGGTATCTATTGCTATGTCACCGTAATGGTTGGCATCGAATCCACCGATTCACTGAAAAAAGAGCTTACCGCTCTAGTGGCAAAAGAGATTGGTGCGATCGCCAGGCCTGACATAATTCAATGGGCACCGGGACTACCTAAAACACGTTCGGGAAAGATCATGCGGAGGATATTGCGCAAGATCGCTGCCAACGAACTCGATAATCTTGGGGATACGAGCACACTGGCAGACCCCGCAGTTGTCGAAGATTTAATCGACAAACGGCTCAATCAATGAGTAGGTAAAAGGCAACCCAGAGGGAATAGGACAGGAAGTGATCTTGCTGCTAACGTAGCTAGCTTTTTTGTGTGCAAGACTCTTCTTTTACCCCGCCAATTCGAGCCGCCGTCAATGAGCTGCCCCAGACTCATTCCAGGCATCAACGAAACTACGAGTCTTAATGGCTGGCCAAAACAGGTGTAAAACACGCGATGCCGATGCCCACAAATAACCCTACTCGCAAGCTTCCGGGGTTAAGCGTCGGGACGCTTACGGCATTTTGGGGGACTTTTTTTGCTGTTGAAAAAAGTGCCTCGCTGTCGGGCGACCCCGACAACTCACTCACAATCGAAGAACAAAACTTCGAATCTAAATCCATCATCATTTCGCGAGAGACTCACCACCCCCAAATATTCAACAAACAAAATTTAACCTAGTAATCGTATTCTTCGTTTTTCTCTTCTTCCATCTGGGTTTCTTGATTCATTTCTTCTAAAGATACAAATTGATCTTCCGCCGGCTGGATTTCATCTTCTAAGCCAAACATCCCCACCAGCTCTTCGTCTTCCATATCAAATAGCCCCGTCCACTCCATGATCGGTTGCCACTGCGCCAAGTCTGCCGCAACGCGATTAGGAGGTAAATCAAAGAGACTCAAGCCTGCATCTAATGCACGAATGTATTTTTGAGTATCACGCAAAGACCCAATTCTCGGCATGTTCATTCGTTCAATAAATGAATCGAACGTCGCCAAATATTTGGTATTGGCCTTTACGCGGTTAGCGATAACTCCAATTTTCATATTTGGCTTGTCTAACCAACCCATATTACTTAAATTCACCCACAGTCTTAAGGCCGCCTTAACATCAATAGGCGAAGGCATTATGGGTATAAGTAATTGATCGCAAGTACTCGCCACACTAGCCTGATTAGAAATCGACAAACCCGGCAAGTCATGAATCATGACATCAAAGTTTCCTTCTAGCGGCTCGTCATCGCAAGCCGCAATCGGAACGATATCGGCACAGTATTTAGGTCTGGTTTTAAGCCAATCAAGCGAAGACTGTTGTTTATCGTGATCCGCCAGTGCAACCCTCAGCCCCATTGTAGAGGCGTATACGGCAAGGTGGGTAGCAATAGTCGTTTTTCCACAACCCCCTTTGGGGTTTAACAGCACTATATGCTTCATCATGATCTCCACTACGGTTGTGCAATGACTGCTGTAAGTGACGGCTTGACTGTATAGTTGAAGAAAATTGTGCAGCCCAACACAGTGTAGAAAAAAATTCGAATATTTACCGAACTATTTTTGTGAGATTTTCAACAGTAATAACAAGTACTTCCGTAAAAAAACACAACATATTGAAAATATACTAACCACCATAACTCAAGGGGAAATGAGAT
>JAJRPK010000195.1 GCA_024280785.1 Gammaproteobacteria bacterium | reverse complement strand
CCTTTTTGAAATTCTTTCCACACTCTCTCTGCTGATAAGTGCTTGAGCTCGCCCGACTGACTGATGTGCTTCATCAGCGCCAGCGTGTCTTTGGCAATAGTAAATCCCAGATGTTTTAGCTTGGCATGAAAGCGTGCAACGCGAAGAACACGCAGTGGATCCTCGACAAAAGCATCGGACACATGGCGTAGCACCCGGTCACTGATGTCCATTAGCCCGTTATAAGGGTCGATTAAATTACCGTTACTTTGTTGCGCTATAGCATTAATAGTCAGGTCGCGACGAGATAAGTCCTGTTCTAGTGTGACCTCGGGGCTGGCGTGAACTTCGAAACCAGTATGGCCATGGCCGCTTTTTTTTTCGGTGCGTGCCAAAGCATATTCTTCTTTGCTGTCAGGGTGTAAAAACACCGGAAAATCCTTGCCGACTTGTACGTAATTTTTGTCGAGCATTTGCTTTGGAGTGGCGCCAACAACGACCCAGTCGCGTTCTTTTACTGTTAGCCCCAGAAGCTCGTCGCGCACTGCGCCGCCAACTAAATAGGTTTTCATGGTGTTGGTTCCGAGATGGCATCGACGGTGGTGAAGCTTAGCTTTTCCATCCTCATTAATGTCAGTGATCGACCCCATACACAAGCGGTATCCAAGCCGAAAATATTGCGGCTACTTAGCTGGCCCTCTAGGGCGGCCCAATGACCAAACACAATACGCTCATTTTGTGTTTTCCTATTGGGGTGATCAAACCAAGCCATGTAGCCCTCCGGGATATGCTCTAAGCCACCCTTATAGTTGAGATCGAGCTGGCCTTGCCTATTGCAAATACGCATTCGAGTGAAATAATTAGTGATACAGCGAAGGCGTGCATTACCTACTAGCTTGTTGTCCCAGATGAGTGGTTCGTTGCCGTACATAGTTGCTAGAAATTCACCGATGTTATCACTTTGCAATACGGCTTCGATTTCAGCTGAATAGATCAAGGCATCTTGCAAATTCCACTGCGGAGCAATGCCTGCGTGAACCATGGTGAAGTTGGTCTTGCTGTAGTGTAGACAAAGCGGCTGCTGTCGAAGCCAGTCGACCCAAAGGTTTATGTCATCGGCGTTTAGAATCTCGTCTAAAGTATCTGAAGCCGTGAGTTTACGTTGGCCAAAATGTACTGCTAGTAGGTGTAAGTCATGGTTGCCTAAAACGCAGCGAATACTGGATCGGTGTTGATACAAAAAATGCAATGTTTCTAATGAGCCGCTACCACGATTGACCATGTCGCCGACGACCCAAAGCTTATCGTTAGAGGGGTCAAATGATACGCGATCGAGGGCTTCCATCAACTCTCGGTAACAGCCTTGAATGTCGCCAACAGCGTAGTCGGTCATGAAATAAAAATCGTCATGGGATAACAGTAGCCGCCGTGAATTTACAATAGGGTAGAAATAGCTGGTGGGCCAAGCGATAACAATTGATGGTTGTTTATTGTAATGACCCGGGGTGGATGAGGCCAAAGGTTTCTATAATCGCCTCAAAGTCTAAGCCGGAATCGGCGCGCATTTTGTAACTCCCTTCCATTGTGCCGGTTTTTGTCGCCAAAATAGCGCCACTGTGATACCGGTAGGTTTCGCCCGGTGCGATATGAGGCTGATCGCCGACGACACCTTCGCCGTGTATTTCGCGAATATGATTATTGCCATCGGCAATAACCCAGTGACGGGCTAGTAGCTGAACGGTTTCATCGCCATGGTTACTGATATCAACCGTATAAGCAAAAGTGTATTCTGCCTCGTCCGGATTGGACTGCTCCGGTAGGTAACGCGGATGGACGTCAACGCGTATACTTTGCTGAAGTGCTAATTGCTGAGAGTTCATGGGGAGCCATTATGCCGTAAAAGGGCGGAGGTTGTCGCTGAATGATTGTTTACTTTATTTTCATCGCTTTTTCATCACTTTATTGGCGCGCATGTTCGCTTTATCGGTACACTTTATTGTGCACACTTTATTGGTACAACAGCAGGATCGCAAGTTCTGGTTTTATTGATGTTTTATGATAGTGCGTTGGCGATACTGACAAAACTTTCAATGCTCAACGTTTCTGCCCTGGCGGAGAGGTTAACGTCCAGTGATTCTAGAATGTCGGCGTTAGTCAATTGTTTTAAACCATTGCGCAGAGTTTTTCTACGTTGGGAAAATGCCGCTCTGACAACTTTGGCTAGCATGTCCGTATCGCGAGCTACAAAAGGAAGCTCGGTGTACGGTGTCAATTGGACGATGGCAGACATTACTTTGGGCTGGGGCGAAAAGGCTTCGGGTGGCACTTCAAACAGTGGCTCCACTTGACAGTAGTACTGCGTCATTACGCTGAGGCGGCCGTACACTTTTGAGCCCGGTTCTGCAGACATACGTTCGACGACTTCTTTTTGTAGCATAAAGTGCATGTCTTTAATGACTGGCTGTGTTTGATCTCCTGTGGCGATGCTTGCTTGATCAAGCAAGTGAAAGATTAGCGGTGTTGAGATATTGTAGGGTAGGTTGCCAAAAATTCTAAGAGGTCTTTGTGATTGCCTGGACAGGGCCAGAAAATCAAAGTTTAACGCATCGGTTTGATGAACATTGATCTGGGGCTGCGATTGAAACTGTTGCACTAACCGTTTTGCAAGGTCTCGATCGAGTTCGATCAAATCGAGGGTTGCGCTGGCGCTAAGCTGTTCGGATAAGGGGTTGGTAAGTGCTCCTTGGCCGGGCCCGATTTCCACCAAATGATCGTTGTTGGCAGGGCCAATAGCGTGAACAATTCGACTAATAATCGAGGGGTCGTGCAAAAAATTTTGCCCGAACCTTTTTCTGGCTTTATGAACCAGTGGAGTTACTGCAGTTTTATCCATCAATCTGGTCGCGTGTAGTAGGTAGAGACTATGATAATGTAGCTCATAAAGAATAGTGCTCAAATATCAGGATTATAGCGTGGATCGATAGTTTTAGGGATGGCGAATAGTGAGAAATTAGTTACAGCTTCTATGAAGCAGGACAGTAAAGCAGTCTCAGTTATTGAAGGTTTTAACAGCAGAGTAGAAATGAAATTTCTACTCACGGCGGAATGGTATATTCAAGATCACCCGGCATGTAATGGTTATTCGCTATGCCATATTTATTTACGCATATATTAACTGTTAGTTCGATTGAGGTTAAGTTCGTGTGGCTGGGTATTGTTAAGCTCATGTGGCTGATGTAAAATTTTACAAACATAAAATATAGCAGGTGTTATCGTGCGTAACTTTATTTGTCTTGTTCTTGTATTGCTAGCGGCTTGCGGCGGTCAAATCGAAAATATAGCGCTGGGGACTTTGGAACGAGAGCGTATTGCCCATACGGCGACAGCCAACGAAGTGGTAGTGGCGTTGCCCGTTATGCAAGGTAGTAAAGTTAAAAAAGGTGATCTGTTAGTAAAGCTCGATGATACCCTGCAAAAAGCCCTGCTTGGCAAAGCCAGCGCAGAGGTAGCTCAAGCTGAGGCTAACCTGGAAAAATTGCGCAACGGTGCCCGGGTAGAAGACGTTGCAGCCGCAAGCGCTAAAGTGGCTGGGGCTCGGGCTGCATTGATTGAAACTGAAACTAACTTTGTGCGTTTGATCAACTTGAAAAAGCAAAAAGTCATTAGTGAGGCAGATCTCGATAGGGGGCTGGCGTCACGTGATGCCAGCATTGCTGGTTTACAAAATGCACAAGAGGAATTGCTTAAATTAACTAACGGCACACGTGAAGAGGACTTACGTATAGCCGAGGCTCGTTTAGATGCGGTGATCGCAATTCTTGCTAGTGAAGTAAAAAAATTGGCTGATTTATCAATTTTGGCAACCCGCGACGGTATTCTTGATAATCTTCCCTGGAATCTTGGTGAGCGTGTCACCACCGGTAGTCCACTAGCTATAGTGCTTGCGGGCAAGGCACCCTTTGCACGCATTTATGTCCCGGAGCCTTATCGTGTAAAAATAAAAGTGGGCGATCAGTTGATCGTGCATATTGATGGGTTGGAAAAACCAATCGTGGGTAATTTGCGTTGGATTTCTGCTGAGCCGGCCTTTACCCCTTACTATGCATTAAATCAGGATGAGCGCTCACGGCTAGTGTATTTGGCAGAGGTGCAGCTGCCTGACAGTGAAGCTCATTTACCCAACGGGGTTCCTGTGCAAGTTGAGTTGCCATGAGCCAGTATGTTATCAACGCTTCAAATCTAAGTCGAAACTTTGGTGATTTAAAAGCTATACAAAATCTCGATCTAAAAGTAGAAAAAGGCCGAATATACGGTTTTTTAGGTCCTAACGGTTGTGGTAAGACTACTGCAATACGACTGCTAACCGGGCTCTTAAAACCAAGTTCTGGTGCTGTTCAAGTATTGGGGTTTAATTTGCCCGAAGAGGCAGAAAAGTTGCGCCTGCTTATTGGCTATATGACCCAGAAATTCTCGCTCTATGCCGATTTAACGGTAAAGGAAAATTTGCGGTTTATCGCAAAAATATACTGCTTATCCCGGCGCTCACAAGAAAAGCGGATTGATGAGCTACTCCATACCTATGGCTTGCAGCAACAAAAGAATCAGTTGGCGGGAAGCATGAGCGGGGGGCAAAAGCAGCGGCTTGGCCTGTCTGCCGCCGTATTACATAAGCCGGAATTATTGTTTTTAGATGAGCCTACTTCGGCAGTTGATCCAGAAAACCGACGTGATTTTTGGGAGCAATTATTCGACTTGAGCGAACAGGGTACCAGTATTCTGGTTTCAACACACTATATGGATGAAGCTGAACGTTGCCATAAACTGGCAATATTAGAAAATGGGATTAAACGTGCCGATGGAACGCCAGAAGAGTTAATGCAACAAATGGGCGCGCATGTAGTAGAGGTTTCTTCATTAAACCTGCGCCAGTTAAAACGGCAACTGGTAAATCTTCCCGATGTTATTACTGCGTCACAACTCGGTGCACGCCTGCGAGTGTTGGTTAAAAAAAGTATTCCCGATCCTCTTGCTTTTTTAAGTTCACAAAGTGGTATTGAAATAGAAGATACCTTATCTCTTGTTAGGCCAAGTTTAGAAGATGTGTTTGTTACTTGCACCGGAGCAGGTAGGCAGTGAACATACTAATAAGAATTTATGCGATCTTTAGTAAAGAGCTCATTCAGCTTAAGCGCGATAGAATGATGTTTGGCATGGTGGTGGTGATTCCGCTAATACAGTTAATGCTGTTTGGCTTTGCCATTAATACCAACGTGCGCCACATCCCAGTGGGTGTGGTCGATTACAGTCAAACGGGTTTAAGTCGAGTGCTGATACAAACAATCAGTGCAACTCAAGTGGTAAAGTTTACTGAGCAATATACTACGGTTCAACAAGCCGAAGCGGCAATTGCTAGCGCACAAATCCGCGCTGTGTTAGTCATTCCGAAGGATGTTAGTCAGCGCGTGGTGCGTCACCGGAGTATAGGCTCAGGTTCACCGGCGTCGAGTGATGAGGAAACGAGCCGACCCATTGCCCAATGGGTGGTCGATGGTTCAGATACGATGATTTCGGCCGCAGTAAAAAGCCTGAGAAATATGCCGCTGGCAGAGTTACTCAGTAAGCCGGTAAATCGCAGCACACCAACCTTTGAAGTGACTTTGCTATATAACCCGGAGCAACGTACGGCTGTAAATGTGGTGCCAGGTTTGGTCGCTATTATTTTAACGATGACGATGATTATGTTTACCTCTGCGGCTATTGTGCGCGAAAGTGAACGAGGTAATCTCGAAATGCTGATAACAACACCGGTACGGCCTCTTGAGCTTATGATAGGAAAAATTATTCCCTACATATTTATTGGCGCCTTGCAGGTGGTGATTATTTTAGGTTTAGGAAAGGCGGTATTTAATGTCCCTATCAACGGTAGCTTGTGGCAGTTGGCGGCAGCTACCTTATTGTTCATCACAGCCAGTCTTTCTTTGGGTCTGGTTATTTCAACTATTGCTAGTAATCAGTTGCAAGCCATGCAAATGACTTTGTTTGTCTTGCTGCCATCAATATTATTATCCGGTTTTATGTTTCCTTATGAAGGTATGCCCGAAGTCGCGCAATATATCGCTGAAGCTTTACCAGCGACGCATTTTATGCGCTTGATACGCGGCGTAGTGTTGCGTGATGTACAAATAATTCATATGACTTTTGATGTGTACTGGCTTATTTTATTTACCTTTGCAGGATTAACGGTCGCATCTTTAAGGTTTAAGAAGAGTCTCGACTAGAGGTTTGGGCAAACTTGGTTATGCTGTTTTTATAGCGGTCTTGTTGGTGTTCGGACAGTATGATAGCAGTATCAATCGCTGCTTGCAGGCTACCCGTGTCGGCTTTACCCGTACCTGCTAAGTCAAAGGCTGTGCCGTGATCTACCGAGGTTCTGATGATGGGTAGTCCCAGCGTGATGTTAACAGCTTGGCCGAAACCGTGAGACTTTAAGACCGGTAGGCCTTGATCGTGATACATCGCCAATACCGCATCGGCTTGATTAAGGTACTTAGTGGTGAACAGCGTGTCAGCCGGCAGTGGTGGCGATAAATTTATTCCCCGTTCGCGCAACTTCGCTAAACAGGGCTCGATTATTCTTAGTTCTTCATCGCCCAAATCACCTTGTTCGCCTGCGTGGGGATTTAGTCCGCAAACTAATATAGCGGGGTTGTTGATGCCAAATTTATGGACTAAGTCGTGATGTAAAATCGTTATTGTCTGTTCGAGCATTTCGGGCTGAATAGCGTCGGCGACGTTGCGTAATGGTAGGTGTGTTGTGACCAGCGCGACTCGCAGGGGTCTGTTAGATGATTGCAATTGGGTGCTTAGCATCATAACCACTAAAGGCGTATGGGTTATTGCGGCAAGGTACTCGGTGTGACCGCTAAAGTGGGCAATAGAAGACGATGAATGATTGCCAGAACTGGAATCACCCCAGGCGACACCTTGATTAATCAGGTGTTTGTTAATGGGTCCAGTGACTAAGGCGTTGGTAATGTCTTGTTGGCACAACTGTGTCGCACGATCGAGTGTTTGGATGACGTACGGAGCGGAATCCGGGGTGCCGCAGCCAGCTCGTGGAATGGATTTTAGTTTTATCGCTTCGACGCAGAGTTCGGCCGGTGCTGAACATTGCGCTTTACTGTTAGGATCGAAATACCTGATGGTTAATGGCAGGTTTAATTGCTTTGCTCGGTCTAATAGTAATTCGGGATCGGCAACGGCAATCAGTTCGGCGGTTTGTGCTCGCTGCGCTAACTGAATCAGTATGTCTGGCCCAATACCTGCGGGTTCGCCTGGTGTAATAGCTATGCGAGCAATTCTTTTAGATGGAAGATCAGTCATGATCGTTGGTCGATTTAAGAGCCCCGTCAGTTGAAGGCTAAAGCTAAAGCCAGTGTATTCTAAGTGCGGCCAAGGTATACGGCTTGAGAAATAAAAAGCGGGTTATTTAATTTCAATAAAGGCATTATCGCGGAGTTCTTGTAACCAAATATTTAATTCGTCATCGTATTTGGTTTCTGCAATTGCCATTCTGGCTTGTTGCTCTGCGCGCTCGGTAGAAAGGTCTTTTTCGCGCCGGCCTAACACTTCGAGAATGTGCCAACCAAACTGGCTTCGCACCGGTTCGCTGATACTCGCGACGGCGGTGTTGTCCATGGCTTTTTGAAACTCAGGCACTAATAAGCCAGGCTCAGTCCAGCCCAAGTCACCACCCGATAGCGCAGAGCCATTGTCGTCAGAATATTTTCTGGCGAGTGCGATAAAATCACCACCGTTGTCGAGTGTTGATTTGATGCCGATAGCAATTTGTTTGGACTGTTCCATGGTGCGAATTTCATTAGGCGAAATAAGAATATGGCGAACATGAGTTTCGGTAACGGTAACGTCTACACCTCCACGTTTCTTCTTCACCTGAATAATGTGGTAACCGCTGGAGCTGAGTACAGGCTCACTGATGTCACCGGTGCTCATAGTCTCTACCATACCGGTAAATAGGCTGGGCATATCGTTGGCTCGACGCCAGCCCAGCGGACTTTGTTCGGCCGAGCTTTGTTGGATTTCTTTTTGTATACTGCTAAAGCCGCCGCTCGTTATAGCTTGTTGGCGAAGTTTGTGAATTGTCTCTTTGGCTTGACTTTTGGCTGCCTCGGTGGCCCCGGTTGATATAGGCAGCAAGATATGGTCAATATTATATTCTGGGGAAAGCATGAGCTCTCCTTG
>JAJRPK010000194.1 GCA_024280785.1 Gammaproteobacteria bacterium | reverse complement strand
TTTTGGATATTAATGGCGATGGACTAATTGATACCTTGGATCTAACGGCTGGCGGCAAAGTTAGCTCTGAGCGCGAAGTCAGTTTTGGCCCTGGCTACACTCTGATGGGTGGGACCGGCGGGAAGTCGGTGCTGCTTTCACGTTCGGATGCAGTAAGCATAGGTAATCTGGATAAACGTGGTCGCGTGAGATGGCGACAGTTAAAGTAAGCAGCTGACGATAGGAATATGAATATGAATATGAATATGATATTGAGAACATCTAAGCCCCATCGGTTGATAATGGGGCTGGTTATAGCGGCGCTATTTCAGTTTCCGGCGTTATTACAGGCCGCTGACAAATCTTATGATGAATTAGTCGGCACGATCATTGCCGTCGATATTGCGGGCTCAACGTTTACTTTAGAGTCCAAGCGCGATGGTCGGGTGAAATATTATGTGGCTACCAGTGCAGATATTGTACTTAGAGACGGCAGTAAAGGTGCATTGGCTAATGTCCGTGTAAGTGATCACGCCACCATTGTTACCGGTGGAGATAATGTTATTTATTCGATGAGAGTAAATGGAAGATAAAATTATGAACCGTGTGAGATATATGAAAGTTCAAATGACAGGTTTTTCTCTTATCGAATTAATGATTGTTGTCGCTATCCTCGGCATTATTGCGGCCGTAGCCATGCCCAGTTATCAAGCTCAGGTTCGTGACGGGCGCCGAGCAGATGCAAAAGCTGTCATGATGCAGGGTAAGCAGCTATTGGAACGCTACCATACTCAAAACTATACCTACGTGGGAGCAACCGTTGCGGCGGGAGGGACTATAGATGTCGCGGCCATCACGTCGGGAACGACTTATTATGGGTATGGACTGAGTAACTTAACCGCTACCACTTTCACGATAACAGCAACTCCAGCGGGCGCACAATCGTCAGATAGCTGCGGCACGCTTAGTGTTACTGACGCGGGGATAAAAACGGCGTCGGGCGGCTCTGTAAGCGCTTGTTGGTAAGAGCCTCGGTAGTAAGTGATGTAACCGATTGGCCTAGCTAATTGAGCTGGCTTAGCCAGCTAAACGATTATTCACAGTCAGGTAGCATACCTGTGTGGTCTTCAACAATGCCGTCACGGTCGAGATCTCGGTATTGTCGAACGCGGCCTTGGCGATTAATCACCAGTGTTCTCGCCAGCGACATATCACCCTTTTTATCACATAGATGAAATCTTCCAAACTGTCTGGCAATGCCGTTTGATGAAAAACGCAAATAGTTTCTTCCTCCTGACCCTCGCCATGTGAGCGTACTATTTTTTAGCGAGAGGTCAATTTTTTCTAGCAACCTATCTTTGTCGTCAATTTCTCCGTTGTTATTCTTATCGGTAAAAATCATTATTCCATCTTCCCATTGGTCACCACATTTTTTGTCTTGGTATGGACACAAAGACACTATTTTTTTACTGGTTATGGCAAGTGAACGTGCCGTGTAAATCACTTTTCTTAACAAGAATAGATCAGAGTCCGATTGGTGATTTCGTATCATATGGCCAAAATTGGGCAGCGCTAAACTTGTTAAAATGGCCGTGATAGATAACATCACAAGGCTTTCTAACAAAGTAAATCCTGTTAACAGGGTGTTCTTTTTGTGAAAAAATATTTGATTATTCATGGAAGTGCATCTCCTTATGCATATTGCGCGACGTGGTCGTCAGCACGGCTATCTCTCCTTGATGCGTCACCATACTGAGTAGCGACACCAAAGTCTATTATTTAATGCTTTGAGGCTAGGTGGGTGGGATTTGATTCAGAAATAAATTAGACAGCACCAACCAGAGGATCTGGTGGTCGTTAAAGTACGCAATAGGTATTTTGAATTGAGAAGCTATTAACCGGGTCTACGATGAGACCTTTGAATTAGGTTCGCAAATAAACACATCGTGGTGCTTGGTAGAATATCTCTAGTCTTCCAGTCCGAGCTTTTTCATTCGGTATCGGAGCGATCGAAAAGTTATACCGAGTTGCTTTGCGGCGGCGGTTTTATTCCAGCGGCAGTTTTCCATCGCCGAAACAATTTCTCGCTCTTCAATTGATTGTAAAAATTCATCTAGTGGGATATTTAATCTGGTGGATGGGGTTTGGTGGTCGTTAGTGAGGGTGTCAGAGCTAGTATCTGGAAGTGGGGTTGAACTGGTTTTTGTGCTCGGAAATATTAAGTCATTAAGTCGGATAGATTTCGGGTCTCCCAGCGCTAACGTTCTCTCTAGGGTGTTTTCCAATTCTCGAACATTGCCTGGAAAAGGCTGGGCTTTTAATGCTTCTAACGCATCGGCGCTGATTGTTGCAGCTGCAGAGTTTTGTTTCTTGGCAATTCGCTGCAGTATTTGGTCTGTAATTTCTGTAATGTCCTCCGGTCGTTCGCGTAGACTAGGTATATCAAGTTCTATAACATTAATACGGTAAAATAAATCGCTCCGAAACAAACCTTGGTCTACTAATACTTGCAAATTTTTATGGGTGGCGCTGAGAATCCTCACATCTACCGAAATTTCGCTATTGCTTCCCACGGGTCTAACCGCTTTTTCCTGTATTGCGCGAAGCAACTTTACTTGCATTGCTAATGGCAAATCTGCCACTTCGTCTAATAGTAAGCTGCCACCATTCGCCGCCTGGAAAAGACCAATTTTGTCTTCGTTTGCTCCAGTAAAACTCCCTTTTGTGTGGCCAAAAAATTCGCTTTCAACCAATTCAGCGGGGATGGCGCCGCAGTTTACGGCGATAAAGGGTTCATTTTTTCTTACACTGTTTTCGTGGATTAACCGGGCGACCACTTCTTTTCCTGTCCCTGATTCTCCGTGAATGTAAACGGGAGCCTGGCTTCTGGCCACGCGAACGATAAGTTGCCGAAGTTTTTGAATCGCAGCCGAATTTCCCGCTAGCTGTTTGCTTAAATGTTCGGTATTTTCAATCTCTTGTGGGCGATTAAGTTTTAAAGCAGAATCGATCAATTTTTTTAATTGCTTTAGATCAATCGGTTTGGATAAAAAATCGAATGCACCTTGTTTTAACGCCGAAATCGCCGTGTCCATATTGCCGTGTGCAGTTATCATTGCAACCGGTGTAGAGGGGCTTGCTGATTGAATAAAGTTGATGAGCTCCAGGCCATTTCCGTCGGGAAGCCGCATATCGGTTAAGCAAAGAGAATACTGGTTTTTTTCAATCAGCTTTTTAGCCGAACTGATATCGTAAGCCGTGTCGCTAGTAATATTTTTACGACTTAATGTTAAGGCTAGTAAGTCGCATATATCGGGTTCGTCATCGACGATTAATACGGGGAGATTTTGCATGGTTAATCTGCTGTTTTCTCAGTGGGCGGACTCAGTTCGAGTGCTTTTTTATCCGGGTGTGCAAAGTTAATTCTAAAACAGTGTGGGCTGTTAGATGACGCTTGTCGTGCGGTGCCATCATAATGTGGTATATAAGTTATTCGGGCTTGATTCGCTTCGCAAAGCTCTCGGCACATATATAAGCCTAGACCGCTACCGGCTTGTTCAGTGGTAAAAAAAGGCTCAAATAGACGCTGAATATTCTTTTCTGCGACACCTGTACCCTGATCAATTACATCTAGATAAGGAAGCTTGTCATGGTCAAGCCCTACGTGTAAATAAACCTGTTCTTCGCCATTGTTGGAAATACTGTGGCGGATTCCGTTGTCAATAAGATTGGTTAATATTTGGGCTAATTGCTCAGAGTCAAAATTAATAAACAGCGAATCCGGGCTGTGAAGCTCAACACTATATTGTTTGCCAACATTATAGCTTTCCAAAAAACCAGGCAGCCAATGCACTAAGTCGAATGGTTTGATATTCGATGCCTCACCGCGGGAGACGCTTATGACGGATTCAATGATATTTGAGCAGCGCTTAGTTTGTTGGCTAATTATATGGGTTAGTTTTTTATCCTCGGTCGAAATATCACTTTCCTCTAAAAGTTGAGCAGCATGACTTGCTGCGCCAAGAGGGTTGCGAATTTCGTGAGCAATACTTGCGGTTAGTTTTCCTAGCGACGCCAGTTTGAGTTGCTGAGCATGTTGAGTGATTTTTGAGATGTCCTCGATAAACATAAGGCTTTCACCTGAGCCATCTTCGCTAAGCTGAATAAAACTGAGCTTAATGGTCGGGCCGCCAGTAAAGGACTGAATTAGCGGTGAGTTATGTTTATGGTTTGATTTATTTGATTTCCATAGTTTTAATTGTATAAATGTTGGTTCATTTATCGATTGAAGTGACTTATCGAGTAGCTGTTCAGTAGAGCCAAGCAGTTTTTGCGCTGATCGATTGAATAAGACAATGTTGTTGTCATCGTTAATGATCGCGATGCCAGTTTGCATTCGTTCAATGACTAATGAATTGAGCTGCCCTAGCTTTTGAGCAATGGCCGATTCGCGCTGAGCAACCAGCTCACTAGCTCTAAGCTGACCAGTAAGGTATTGGACAGTAATACTGGTAACAAAAAAAGTGATGCCTAACCAGCCGCTAGCAACCAGATCACTTTGTGCTGAATTCCCATTGGCGATATCTAGACTAACGTTTAATAATAGTGTTATGGTGGCAAAGGAGGGGACCAGTAAAACTTGTCTCCGTTGTAAAAATATAGAACCGGCCGCTACTGAGACAACAAGTAGTACTCCGAGTCCTGACTGTACAATTCCACTAGCTTGAGCGACGAGTTGTAACAATACAATGTCACTGGCTAACACAAGGAGCAAAGCACTTAAGCTGGGTTGCCAATGTCGTAGAAATAAGCCAACTAATATCAGGTTGCAGCCTAGGTAGATGACAGTACTAAATAGAAAGAGAGTCGAACCTTCGCTGCCCAGACCACTGCCAGCAAAAAAGAGCAGCAGCAGTATAGAGGCGATCGCCAGTCTATACGTACTGTATACTAGAAATAATGTCCGATTTTGCTCGGTTGAAGTTACTTGCGGCTTGAGGGCATCGGCAGGCATCAAAAAAGTATTCCGGATCGGTATTATCGGTGGTTTACAGAACTACCTGTTTATAGATGTTGACCAACAAAAATTCGAGGTTTGTAGTCTGCGGTGATCTACTAGTTTAATTCTAGACGAATACCAAAATTGAACCACGATTTGAACCAATTTTTCCCAATGATAAATTGCCGCTGAGGCACGATGATTAGTCGTAAATTGTTGGGATCGGTTGACGTTTATGCTGGGTTTTAATGAAAGTATCGATAAGTTGTGACGCTATTTCGTCAGGGACTGGTTTAGCTTCAAGAAAATCATCGATATTGTTGTAGCTAAGCCCTAATGCTTGTTCGTCTGTTTTTTGAGGAGACATACACTCTAAATCGGCAGTGGGGGCTTTAGCTATTAACAGTTCTGGAGCACCTAAATATTGTGCGATTTGGCGAACTTGACGTTTGCTTAGTCCAAAAAGTGGCGCTAGATCGCAGGCTCCATCTCCCCACTTCGTGTAAAAACCGGTTATGTTTTCAGCAGAATGATCGGTACCCAGTACCAACCCGTTCAGTAAACCGGCTATTTCATATTGTGCGATCATGCGCATACGAGCTTTAACATTCCCTTTAACAAAGTCAATCTGGTTTTTTGAATCGGGTAACAAGTTATTGGTCTTTAGCGTGGAATAGGTTTGTTCGTGGTTAGCATCAACGCCGGGCTTAACGTTTACCGTCAAGTTTGCGCTAGGCTGGATAAACTCTATTGCGAGCTGTGCATCTGTCTCATCATGTTGCACCCCATAGGGTAGGCGCACAGCAATAAACTGGTATTTGTTATCGGCACTAGCTTCGTTGAGCTCGTTGATGGCTAGCTGTGCGATTCGGCCACAGGTCGTAGAGTCGACGCCACCGCTTATCCCTAAAACCAGATGGTAAGCTCCTGCTTGTTGCAGCTGCGCTTGGATAAAGGTGATGCGCCGGCGGACTTCCTCCGCTGGATTAATTTCGGGGAGCACCTTCATTTCTTCAATAATGCTTTTTCGAGTTACAGTAGAGGTCATAGTTGTAATCATCGTAGTGTAGTTTAACGCGCAGTTTAACTCAGGGACATTCTTATGGTTACTGTTGATATGCTCGGCTTAAAAAATTGGCAATATCTTGAATGGCTTCTCTACCTTCTGGAATAAAATTAGCTATTGAGGTGAAAGCGTGGGGCATTCTTGGCCAAATTTTTATTTCTGCTTTAACATTGGCTTGAGTAGCACGCTGATAAATACGATTGGCATCATCGACCAAGACTTCATTTTCTCCCGCGATTAAATAAATCGGTGGAAAACCAGTAAAGTCCGCAAAAACAGGAGATACCAATGGGTCATCTAACGATTTTTGACCAGCGTAAACAGGGGCGGCATTTTCTAATAATGAATGTGGGATCATCACGTCTTTACGTTGGTTGCTGATCCATGAATCGCCGCTATGGCTTAGGTCGGCCCAAGGTGAAACACAAAACCCGGCAAAAGGTAGTTTGGACCCTTGTTGTCGCAATAGCTGCATGATTGAAAGTGTCATGTTACCACCAGCCGAGTCGCCACCAAAAGCGATATCCTCACTTTTGTAATCGTTGGATAAAAGCCATTGATAAGCCGTCATGCCATCCTCTAGAGCAGCGGGAAATATATGCTCGGGGGCCAGACGATAATCAACAACTAGCAATTTCATCCCTGTGGCAAGGGATAAGCGATGGGCCGCATCGCGATGGGTGGCAGGTGAGCCCGCATAGAAACCACCGCCGTGGAAGTAAACGATGACTTTGAGCGTTTCACTAGAAACACTTTTATCATAAACCCATTCGCAGTTTACGCCATCGAGAGATACTTTCTTAACGACCGCATCGACGGGGTAGTCTGCTTTTTCAGCGGGTTTATCAGCCATTTTTTTCATGGCCTTTTTAGCTTGAGTAAAATCTTTTCCACTTAGGTAGAACTTGTTTACGCGCATAAAGCTGTTAAATAGTGTGGCTTGCCAGCTCATAGTAAGCTTCCTGAATTTGGTGGGTAGGCGCTATATTATGTAATGCGTTATGTAGCGCGTCATGTTGGAGATTGTGCGTATGGGCTTGGTGAAAAAGTCTATCTATAGCTATAAGTGAGTTAGCTTAGCAGTTTGCCCGTGAGCTTGTTGGTAATCGATATTAACGCATATTAACAGTCATGGTTGGCAATTTAATTGACCGAGCTTTTTATCAGTTACTGAAGGGAATGGCACTTACTTAAGTGGCAGTGTTTTAGCTTCGATCTGCGCAATACCGGTGTTTATCCCCAAAAAAACGCGGTAAATACGTCCATGTAGCTCAACTGTGGCTTGCTACGCTATGCAGTCCTGCATCGCTTGCAAGACCGGCCTTAACCCTCCTGGTTAACGCGTTCGCAGCGTCGCTGCTCACCCATGCCACAGATGTTTTTCTGGGGATAAACACCGGTATTACGCTTAAGTAAGTGCCATTCCCTACTGACCCCGTTTTCTAGAAAACCTCGAGCCTTCAATTAATAAGTAAAAAGCACATACGGCAATGCATTTTGAGGAAAAATAAAGTAAGTCCCTTCGTATTTTTGTACGACCTTTAGTTCACCAAAGGATGCTAAAGTTCGAGCACGTAGCATAATCGTGTTTGCTTTAGATTCTTTATCAGAACTTGAGTACGCTCTAAACTCTAACGGGGGATATTGAGGTGCTGTATTCAATTCTGAGCGAAGATCATTCACCCGAATACCAAAAACATGGGAGAATGCTGCTTTAGAAGCCGTCAGGCCTTCATTGAGGGCAAGCCCTTCAGACTCCATCCAAAAACGAATATTGTCCATTCGCCTATCCCCTAACGCCGTAGCGAAATTCGACAAGTCACAATCATCTCGAAAATAATTAGTCTCGGTTTTGGGATTTCCAGCATTCATTTGATAATTAATATTAAAACTATCTACCCGAGACGCGAGAAGTTTTACGCCCCTCGGAGCTAAATGAGGGTTTTTTATTAGTTGCTTTTCGGCTTCAATATCACGGTGCCCTTTTTTGTAATGCGAAACCCGCATTTCCACATTTAGTGTAGAGAAATCGTTTGCCATCCTAACTATGTAGGCTACTTGGTAATAAGACTTCACGTTTGGATAAGTTACATAAATGTCGACTGATCGCCCTACAACCTGCCGATGATAAATTGAATCTGACCATCCTATCTGCTGGGCCAAATCTGGATTGCTAAAGTTTTGAGTTTGTTCCAGTTGAACAAAGCTTTGATTGATACATTGGTCCGCAAGCTGGTAGGCCTGCCTGATACTGCCATAGGACCGCTTCGATCGGGCATCAACAACGCTATCTGCAATGCCCGTTATTAGCGTTCCAATTGCAGATACCTGAGGTGAGCTACTAATAACCGAGGGACTGCCATCGTCGACAAACTGAGGGGCAGAGATAAAAATCTTATACAGTTTCGGCAATTCCACAACAGCCACATCGGTCAAATCAGTCACTTGGGATGCTGAAATAACTGGCACATAATCTGGCCCCCGAGTAATCGGAGCGCATGCACACAAAATAAAACTTAAAACCAAAATTGTCACAAGCGATTGTTTGTTCATCGATGAAACCTTTCTGTTTAAATGCTTTTTAAAAGGGAATTCCGGGGACACACACCCTATTCCCGCTTTCCTTCAAAAAACTTAAATAACTTGCGCTTCTGGTGCTTGTGAATAAAGGTTGGTTGACCAATCGTAACCGCGCTTGTCAGTGATGGTTCCCTCCTTCTGATTAACAATGACTTGAACGGGATAGTGGGATTCGGAATAACCCACTTCTCTTTCAAATTCAGCTATTTCTTTAAGTGCTTCGCGCTCGGTGTTGAAGTATTGTGGTGTGGTGGTGCCGTTGTGCTCTTCTGTGTAGAGAGCGTCTGAGCAGATACAGGGGATTACTACGATGTGTTTTTCTTTAATCATTTCCCTTTCCTTGGTGTGGAATTTAACTATTGTTCAAATGTTCTGACTCATTGAAACCAGCTGTCAAACCAAGTCAGGCACATAAATCTGTTTCAAGGGTATTAAAGTCCTATAGCGGGGAGACAGCCTTTGATAGTGTTCCAAAACAAGCTCTACAAGCTGCTCACCATCAATTAAGCGAAGTTTTGATCGATTCCTTTCAAGCACACGAGCGGGCTTGGAATAAGAGCCCAAGTTAATAAATAAAGCATACTCACCCTCCCCCAGCGTACCTAGTAATTGGCTCACTTCAGGTTCCGAAGATTGGCCTGTAATCTGTTTACATTGGACTTTAATAATTGGCGGTTCGAATCCCAGCTCATCTTTATGAGCAATAACATCAACCCCACCATCTCCTGACTTCTCAGTTACGCGAGCTGTGTAGCCCATGCACCCCATAATATGAGCAACAAAATACTCAAACTCATAAGGGTCAAGCCTATTTTTTATTACTCTAATAATGTAGTCATGCGTGGTTTCTACAGCTTGTCGTGATACCTCATCTGTTGCGGTTTCATCTGTTGCGGCTTCATCTTCGTCAATCTCGACAACGTTATTTGAAGCCTTTAACTTCTCAGCCAAGCCAGCCTTAGCTAAAAACTCCTGCTTGAACAGGTATTGCTCCATCTTTAGTATTAGGGTGAGTCGTAGATAGCTTTGATTTAAAAGCAATTCTTGTTGGTTCAACATCCGCTAAGTTACCCATAGCTGGCCAGCCAATGCCAACATAACCCTCTTCAACCGGAGCACTGCCAACGTGCTCCCCCATATGTATGCCCCAAATATTCATCTAGCCTCCTAATTACTCCAACGCTGTCTCAAAATTATTGGACACTCACTTTTCTTCATGAAATATGTAAGCTATTGTTTTTACATAAGTTAAAGGTGAGTGATGGGATGGACGCCCCTGAGTGTAATCGGCGTCGCAATGCGCCAAACTGAGAGA
This sequence comes from Gammaproteobacteria bacterium, assembly GCA_024280785.1. Classification (GTDB taxonomy): domain Bacteria; phylum Pseudomonadota; class Gammaproteobacteria; order Pseudomonadales; family UBA7434; genus UBA7434. Next base: position 5,273 of record JAJRPK010000194.1, on the reverse strand, counting down.
GCAAAAAAAACCTTTCAGCTAAATACCAGGAGCGTCCATCATGATCCAGCATAATCTAATTTCTATCGATGTGGCAAAGAATGTTTTTCAAGTCTGCGGTTTAACGTCGCACAACCAAGTGACCTTCAACAAGTCGATCAAAAGAAAGGATCTCGTTGATTTTATGGCTAATATTCCACCGGTCGAGGTCGCTATGGAAGCCTGTTATTCCAGCCACTATTGGGCCCGTTGTTTTGACTCGATGGGGCATCGAGTCAAATTAATCCCCGCCCAGCACGTCACGCCCTTTGTTCGCGGAAATAAAAGTGATCGTAATGATGCCGTTGCAATCGGCGAAGCATCACGGCGACCGAATATTCGCCCGGTGCCGATTAAGTCGTTAGGGCAGCAGGATCTTCAGTGTTTACACCGAATACGCGAACGGTATGTCACACAAAGAACAGCATTGATCAATCAGGCCAAAGGCCTGTTGGCAGAGTACGGTATTATCGCCCCTCCAGGGCACAAGGCGTTTTGTCGGCTTTTACGGGAAGTCGCACAACCTGAACAGTTGTTGTTATCGCCGCTGTTAAAAAGGCAATTAACTCAGGTTGGCGATGAATATTATGCCCACACCGATCGCATTGATGAGATACAACATACATTGACTGACTTCGCCAAAGAACACCCCCTATGCCAGATTTTACTCAGCGTACCCGGTATTGGTGTAATCAATGCAACAGCCATTTACAGTGCGATTGGTGATGGCTCTCAGTTTAATAATGGCCGTGAGTTTGCGGTATGGTTGGGGCTTACACCGAAACAATACAGCAGTGGCGAGTCGTTTCGAAGTGGCGGCATCACCAAAAGAGGAAATCGTTATTTACGCAAGCAACTCGTCCACGGCGCTCGCGCCGTACTGTCCCGTTGTAAGAACAAAACGGATCGACTGAGCGCGTGGGCCAACCCTTTAATCAAACGACGAGGTTTTAACAAAGCGTCAGTTGCGATGGCGGCCAGAATGGCCCGTACCTGTTGGGTACTGCTGAACAAAAAGGAAATGTATCAATTGACAAGTTAGTAAGTCACCAGGGTAAAAAATAAGTCTTCAACGTCGGTAACCCCGCAGTGATGAATACAACGGTTAATCCGGCCTGACAAGAGCCTGGGTGGGACACGGTTCTCGAAACCGAGTGAGTGTTTTAGGCGGTCAGGTGCGGATCTCATTAGGGCGCGGAAAGGGAAAAACCCTTTCCTTAAATTGACGCCGAATATATGTCTGCGTTACCGTTTCTAACAGACGGGGTAGTCTTGAGTGAAAGGCTTTGAGCGTGAACATCAATCTCATTTATATTGAGATTAGGGGCTCGTTTGGTTTGACATCGGGGGAGCGTCCATATATGTCCTCGACCGCTGGTACTGTTTACAAAAATTAAAACGGAGTGCCCTCAACGACCTTTGCCCGAATAGATATCACCGAAGGTGATAAAAAAATTCCTACTGACCCCGTTTTTCCTGACCCCTTAATCTAATGCTCACTTCGAAATAGATCAAAAGGGTTTTGACCCCTTAATCTCTCAATCTTGCCACTTTACAATGCAAAGCAGTGTGGAATGGCGCGGCGTATAAAATGGTCAATATTAAGCTAATTGTTAGAGCATGCCTGTTGACACTCGCAACACTACAGATAAAATAGGTACTCGCCATAAGTTTCGCAAGGGAAATAAATAATGAGTACCGATATAACAATAAAAGAAGCTGCCAAGCTGCTTAATATAAGTGTGCAACGTATGCGTACATTATGTCGTTCAAATGCCATACCTGCAAAGAAATTTGGGCAGTCATGGGTAATCGACAGTGATAATTTAAAACATTACGGCATCAAGAGCGCTCACATGATTGCGGAAGACCACCCCGCCTACAATGTAACTTCGAAAGTTAATAATAAACCAATTGCTTTAAGTTTTTTTTCAGGCGCCATGGGATTAGACCTTGGACTTGAGAAATCTGGCTTTGATATACGTTTAGCATGTGAGGTTGATAAATATTGCAGGCAAACAATAGCTTTAAATAAGCCAACAATGGCGCTATTAGGTGATATAAACCTTTATTCTAAAAATGACATTCTTGACGCAGCAGGTTTATCAGATAATGACGAAATTGATTTAATGGTTGGGGGCCCACCGTGCCAAGCATTTAGTACGGCTGGTAAAAGGAAAGCATTCAATGATGATAGAGGAAACGTATTTATAAAATATATTGATTTGGCATTGGAGTTAAAGCCGAAATATTTAGTTATTGAAAATGTACGTGGATTAATGTCGTGCCCTTTAGAACATCGCCCTCATGATCAAAGAGGAGAAGAGTTTCCTGATTTATCAGCAGATGAACTAAAAGGCGGTGCATTAAACTTTATAATAACGAAATTAAAAAATTCTGGTTATTCCTATTCTTTTAATCTATACAATACCGCCAATTTTGGTACACCACAGACTAGAGAGAGAGTAATAATTATTTGCTCTAGAGATGGATCACCACCATCATTTTTGACCCCAACGCACTCAGATAATAAAGAGTACGGCTTAAAAAAATGGAAAACCTTTAGGCAAGCAATTAAGGGTTTAAATGAGCACAATCATCTGAATTTTCCTGAAAAACGTCTTAAATACTACAAACTTCTAAAGTCAGGTGAAAACTGGAGAAACTTGCCCGTCGATTTACAAAAAGAAGCGCTAGGTAAATCATTTTACGCCGGTGGTGGTAAGACAGGTTTTTTACGACGGCTTGATTGGAATAAGCCCGCACCAACCTTGGTAACTCACCCTGCTATGCCTGCAACTGATTTGTCCCATCCGGAAGAAAATAGACCGCTGTCTATACAAGAATATAAAAGGATACAAGAATTTCCTGACAAATGGGAATTAAGCGGTCCGTTAATTCAACAATACAAACAAGTTGGAAACGCCGTTCCAAACAGTTTGGGCTATGCCGTAGGCGTGCATATTTTACAGTTACTAAAAGGTGAAAAACCTCAACAGTTCTTAGGTTTTAAATATTCGAGATATAAGAATACAAGTAACGTTGAATGGGAAAAACAGTTTAACACTGCTTTGAAAAATTCAACCGAAAATAATACTGCTCAGCAAGTAGAACTAATGTTTGGCTAATTAGAATCCCATGAATTCTCTTGCTCAACAGCAAGGCAATCGGGATTTGAAATCAAAGTGTCTCTTACAAATTGAACGAACCCTTCTTCAGACAGACACGTAGTGCCACATACATTATTTAGCGCACCCCACATGTACTCGACTCTATCTGCTTTTATTCTGTACCATTTTTCTATTTTAGTTCCAACACGCACACTACTGCTTGAGCTGTTTTCAGAGTTGCTTCTATTTTTTATTTGTAAAAGGCGGCCATCTTCATTTACGAAATCGACAGCTTTAACGGTTTCTCCCCATGCGCAGTGCCAACCACTAGCCTCTAAATTATCAGATAAGTATTCTTCAAGTATTAAACCAAGTATATTTTCAGCGGACATTCCTAACCTATGAGCATGAGTTATTTTGTTTAGGTCAGCATCTGTTAAATCTGGTAGGCGAGTGCCAATTATTTTTTCAATAATTGGATCAGAAACTGTACCTGGTGGATTCGATGCTCTTTGTGAAGCTCTTCCCTCATAACCACGTTTATATTTATTTAGCCATTTTTTAATAACAGCAGGCTCGTTATCATTTTCACCGCCAATGTTGCCGGGCGCTCTTTTTATATCATTAGCAATAACAGTAAATACATGGCATAAGCCATTATTCCAATCAATGTCTAATTCCTGAGCAATATCCTCTGCAATGCGAATTGCTTCATCAGGCCCTAAATTATTAATTGCATCTGTTAATTTCAAACTTCTCTCCGATGTATCTTTTTTTACTTGGTGTTCCCCATAAAAAGTAGACACCCTAACTATGCAGCTTTCGCTGTCATTCGTTCGAACTCAGCGGGGCTAATCTGACCGTTAGCTGAGTGCCTTCTTAAACGGTTATAAAATATTTCTATGTATTCAAAGATACCCGATTTAGCTTCGCTTATCGAGCTGTATTGCTCAGCGTAAATCAACTCTACCTTTAAACGACTAAAGAACGACTCCATCGGTGCGTTATCCCAGCAATTGCCCTTACGGCTCATGCTCGGAGTACAACCTCGGGATGCCATAAAATCAATGTACCGCTGCGAACGATACTGAACCCCTCGGTCGGAATGAACAATTAACCCAGGTTCAATCTCTCGGCGTTTAAAGGCCATTGATAAAGCAGCCGTCACCAGCTTCTCGGTCATTGAGTCATCCAAAGACCAGCCAACAATACGGCGTGAATAAAGATCCATGACCGTTGCCAGATACAACCATTTATCCTTAACCCAAATGTAGGTGATATCCGTTGTCCATTTTTCATTGGGTTTGCCTGCGCTAAAGTCTCTCCATAATAAATTAGCGGAGACGTTGTGCATCGTAAGAGCATGGCTTCCGTAGTTAAATGCTTTGCCATTACGGGCCTTTAAGCCCTGCTTTCTTAGTATGTCGGCAACATAATTCACCGAGCAGGGGATATCCAACGCATTAAGTTCTTCCGCGATTCGAGGGGCACCGTAGCGAGCTTTAAAGGTGGAGTAGGTATCAACAACCTGCCTTTCCATTGACTCGCGTCGAAGGGCTCGTTCGCTTTTAGGGCGACTCCGCCAGCGGTAATACCCTGATCGAGATACCGACAAGGCTCGACACATCATCGCAATAGGATATTGATCTTGATGCTCACGGATTAAGGCGTACTTCACTCTTGCTGATTCGCGAAGTACGCAGCTGCCTTTTTTACAAATTCGAGCTCCTTTTCTAACGCGGCTTTTTCGCGCCTTAGCTTGCGAAGCTCTGCACTTTCCTTCTTTGAATAATCAACACCGTCCAGAGAATTAAACTGTTTGTCTGAAAGCCGTCTAAATTGACGTTTCCAATTCGCTATCTGCTGAGCACTAACCCCCAACTCTTTCGCAACTTGAGCCTGTGTAACTCCAGATTTTTCTGAACGCTTTACGGCCTCTCGGCGAAACTCTTCTGTGTAAGATTGATACTTTTTACGTGCCATTTTCAGCACCTCCTATATAGGTAATTAACTATACAGGGTGTCTACTGATTGTGGGTAACACGGGAATGTAACGCCGCTATAAAAGGCGCGGCTTTAGCCGCGTCCAATGGAGCGCAGCGGAGTGAATTTTAATAGCCTTGTTATAAATCATTCTTTAGCACC
>JAJRPK010000193.1 GCA_024280785.1 Gammaproteobacteria bacterium | reverse complement strand
GGTTTGTTGGCAAGGTAATCTGTCATCGCTTGTTCCAATTTGGCATCGTGCGCTAAATTGAGATTGGCGTAGGTAACCTTTAATGCGCTAACAGCATCTTGCATAAAATCGCTGTAGTGTAGGTCGACGATTTGAGCGTCGGGTAGTGTGCCGTCTTGGCGTTGTTGGTAAATCATTTCTAACGCCATTTGAAAGCCAATAGCAATATTGGGAGTGAGTTCAGAGGTGTCGGGATTATCGGTTCGAATGTAACGCGTTGTCGCTACCGTACTAATGGTCGAGGCGACTGTTTTAACCGGGTCGCGATGAGTATGAATGACTTGAGCGTCGGGGTACTCTTCAAACAAAGTGGACATCGTCATTAAATGGACAGGTGATTTAAGTAGCCAGCGATATTCTTTGCCATGCCTCATTGGTTGTTGCGATTGCAATAGTTGTAAAAAGCGCCGGTGCATGCGGTAGCCGGGGCGGGGGTCAGTACCTGCCCGCCAAACTAAAAAATCATCTACTTTTCCCGTCGTGCTGCATAATCCGGCGGTAAATTCTAACGCCATCATTGTGAGGCATTCCATCGGCACATAGGAACTGTACTCGTGAACCGCATTAAACTCGGGCACGATGTTGGCCCAGATATCTTGCTCGCATTCGCCGAGTAGCTCTCTCGATGGAAGCGAGTTTTTATTGTCGTCTTCAGGTAACGGGAGCGGGTGTAGAGTTTCCCATGCAAGTGGTGCCCGCAATTGTGGATCGAGCGCGAGTAATTCGTGAATGATAGTTGTGCCGGTGCGGGCGTTACCCACGATAAAGAGAGGTTGCTTGATTTCAATATTAGCGATGGAAGGATCTGTGATAAACGCATTGCTAAGTAGTAGACGAGTGCGCAATACCCGAATAAATTCCTGCCGGGTAAGCAGTCGGCCAATGGTATTGAGCTCTGCTTTAGTCTCGTAGCATTCAACCAATTTATAATAAGCAAGCCGCCAGCTATCATCATCGAATAGCGAATCGCCGAAATCTTTCAGTCCGGTAGACTCTGTCGCTACACCTAACATTTCGTCGGGATCGAGCGAAATCAGGTTCTTTGCACCGCCGACAGTGTCACCAAGATAATTGAGCCGCCGAACCAAATCGGGACGAGGATAATTTATGGTCATGGTGCTTCCTATGGTTCTTTCCGTACTAATAAAACTACGATAATAAAACTACAGTAATAAAACTACAGTAATAAAACTACAGTAATAAAACTATGGTAATAAAGAAATGCTAGAGCCGCTAAACATCAGAGTATATTCTATTAGATCGGAATAAAAAATCAGGTGGAATATGAAAATTGACGGCCCTTTCTATGCAACGATGAGTGATGCAGCCGAAGATGCTAAACGTCTAGCCGCTATTGGCTACGATGGCGTGTATTCGCTCGAGGGAAGCTGGGATCCTTTTTTGCCGCTAGTGCTTGCCAGTGAACATGCGCCCCAGCTTGATATTGCTACGGGTATTGCGGTTGCTTTTCCGCGAAACCCTTCGCATATTGCTTATCAGGCATGGGACTTGCAAAAATTCTCTAAAGGGAAGTTCTTTTTAGGAATTGGCTCGCAGATCAAGCCGCATATAGAAAAACGCTTTGGTATCGAGTTTAGTCCTCCGGTCGCTCGCATGCGCGAGTATATCCAAGCGGTTAAAGCTTTTTTTGATTGTTGGCAAAATGATGTGCGATTGGATTTTCGTGGCAAGTATTATCATCACACATTGATGACACCAATGTTTAATGCTGGCAAAAACCCCTATGGGCCGCCGCCTATTTTATTAGGGGCTTTAGGTCCTAAAATGACTCAGGTTGCCGGTGAGGTGGCTGATGGTTTGGTTGTTCACCCATTTAATACGCTACCATTTTTAGAGCAGCAAGCGATACCGGCGGTGATGGAGGGCTTGGCGATGAACAATCGAAGCCGGGAAGATTTTATTATGCAAATAAATGCCATCGTCATTACCGGCGAAACCGACGAGGAATATCAAGCGGCAGAGGCGAGTATAAAAGGTCTTTTAGGGTTTTATGCCTCTACTCCGTCTTATAAACCGCCGATGGATGCGGTAGGTTATGGTGATATTCAACCGGTATTGAACGTGCTTTCCAAGCAAGGTAAATGGGATGAGCTGGCTAATGCTATCGACGATGACTTTATCGATGCTTTTACTACCCGAGGTAAACCAGAAGAAATAGCGGGCAAGCTAAAGGAAAAATATGGCCGTTACGCCGATCGTTTGGCGATCTACGCGCCTTATGAGGCGCCAGATAGAATGTGGAAAAAAATAGTCAGTGAACTAAAGGAGTCTACATAGGGCGTTCTCCCGAATATATGGCTTTATTTGCCCCTACCATAGTCCTTTGATTTTTTTTCAATCGTTGCCAAGCCTTATCCCCGTTGTTTGGAATAAGTTGTTCGGGGTGAGTTGCTTGGAACAAGTGGCTTGAGATGACAGTGAATAGAGGCATATCGCTTCTATTTTTAAAATCTGGCCATTTAGAGTGCTTTTATTACCCCCACATAATGTGATTTTCGTTGTTGATCTGTAAAATACCTCGGTTGTGTAGACAGATTACGTGCATGAATTGTTTCCGTATGGCGAGCTCAAGCCAGGACATTAACTTGCCATTTATGATGGCTTTTACTTTAGAGAAGACAGAGACCGATGAGTAAAACATTTAATTTAGCTGACTTGTTTGAAATGGTAGTAGATAACGTTCCTGCCGACCGTGAGGCACTTATTTGCGGTGATGCCAGAGTGACCTATCTGCAGTTAGAGGCGAGGGCTAACCAAATGGGCCATTACCTCTTGTCCAGAGGGGTTAAGGCAGGCGATCACGTCGGTTTGTACATGTACAATTGCAATGAATATTTAGAAGCAATGTGGGCTTGTTTTAAAATTCGCGCCGTCCCAATAAACGTTAACTACCGTTATGTGAAAGACGAACTTTTATATCTTTTTGATAATGCCGAAATGGTTGCTGTTGTTCACGGCCGAGAGTTTGCCCCAGCCATTGCCGAGGTGCGTGAAGCTGCAACGGCTGTCCACACTTATATTGCAGTGAATGATCAGAGCAACGAAGATCTATCGCCAATCGGTGCAGTGGAATACGAAAAAGTACTGGCTGCCAATTCTGCCGAGCGCGATTTTGCTGACCGGAAAGAAGACGACCTGTTTATTCTTTACACGGGTGGCACTACCGGCATGCCCAAAGGCGTTATGTGGCCGCACGTGGATTTATTTTACGCCGCAATGAATGGCGCTGGACATTTTCATGCCGATGGACCGTGCAAGGTTCCCGAGGATATTATCGTTAGGGCAAAAGAGAATTTTGCTATTCGTACAATGGCGCTTGCACCGCTAATGCATGGAGCTTGTTGGTGGGCGGCCTGTATCGCTGGTTTGGCAGGGCACCCCGTTATCCTAAATCCAGGTCGTTCATTAGATGGTGAACAGGTTTGGGGCATTGTAGAAAAAGAAAAGGTTAATTCGCTGTCGTTTGTGGGCGATGCAATGGGTCTTCCATTAATGGACACATTAAATGCTAACGAAGGGCGTTGGGATTTAAGTTCTCTTTTTAGCGTTGGTTCTGGCGGTGCAGTATTCTCGCCTTCGTTGCAACAACAGTACGCTGAAAAATTCAAAGATATTGCTATCATGAATACCTTTGGTTCATCCGAAACAGGTCAGATGGGTTCTGATAGCGGTAAAGGTTCTAAAGGTTTAGGCGCGATAGTCCAAAGCGATTTTATGGATGTTATTGTTGAACAAGAAGACGGTGGATATCATTTTGTCAAACCCGGGACGGACGAAATGGGCATCTTTGCGCGTTCTGGTCATATCCCCTTAGGCTATTTTAATGACCCGGTTAAAACAGCAAAGTCTTTTGTTGATTTGGATGGCAAACGATGGATGTTGACGGGTGATTCAGCGACCTTAGATAGCGAAGGTATTATTACTGTATTTGGTCGTGGTTCAAACTGTATCAACAGCGGCGGTGAGAAGATTTTTCCTGAAGAAGTAGAGCAAGCCATTAAATCTCACCCTGCAGTTTTTGATACATTGGTGGTAGCTACTCCCGATCCGCGTTTTACTGAGCGAGTGACTGCCGTTGTTCAATTACGAGAAGGCAAAGAGCTGACGCTTGATGAGTTAAAAGAGCATTGTCGTCAGCATGTTTCGGGTTATAAAATTCCCAGAGAATTACACCTGACATCTGAAATTGCTCGTGCTCCGAGTGGTAAGCCTAATTATCAGTGGGCTAAAGAGGTCGCTTTGGGTAAAAAATTCTTAGTTTCTTAGTTTCTTAGTTTCTTAGTTTCTTAGTTTCTTGGTTTTGGTTTCCTGGTCTTAGCTTCCTGGACTTAGCTCGATGGCTTTAATTTACTAGACTGATGTTGTGTTTTTTGGATTTAAAGGTACTGCTATGAATCGTTTTAAAAATAAAGTAGCCCTCATTACCGGAGCGGCTTCTGGCATGGGCCGTGCAACCTGCGTGAGATTGGCCTCTGAGGGTGCGTCAGTGCTAGCTGTCGATGTCGACGAGAGCGGTTTGAGCGCACTGGCAAAAGAGATTAAAGACAGTGGAGGCATTATTGAGACCCGTCTTTGTAATGTCGCTCGTAAAGAAGAGTGCGTTGCTGCAGTTGCTGCTGCGGTAGAGATTTTTGGCCAACTCGATACTTTAGCTAACGTGGCAGGTATTGTTCGTTTTCATCATACCCCCGAGATTCCTGAAGATGAGTGGAATCTTGTTCTGGCAATCAACCTAACGGGGCCAATGTTTCTTTCGCAAGCTGCGATCCCGCATTTGCTAAAAACGGGAGGAAGTATAGTTAACGTTGCTTCCAATGCCGGTACGATGGGGCAGGCTTACACAGCGGCTTATTGCGCTAGCAAGGGCGGGTTGATTCAATTAACACGGTCGCTGGCAATGGAATATATGAAACAAAACATTCGCATTAATGCCGTCTGTCCCGGTGGCACAGATACAGCGATGAATACCTCTATTAAGTTTCCAGATGATATCGATTGGAGCTTGATCGAGCATTACACCGGTAGCCGTGGCATGGCACCGCCAGAGGATTTAGCTTCGGCAATTGCCTACCTTGCTTCTGATGAAGCTCGCACCGTCCACGGCAGTATATTTGCGGTCGATAACGGTCTTACTACGGGGTAGCGATACTGGGCGTAAATTTTTAACTCGTATTAGCTAAGTTAAAAAACGTTGGAATAATAATTTCAGCGTTTTTTTTGGGTCTTCAACAATACTGCTGTCGATGATGGGGCCGTGAGTAACGATAACGCGATTAAAATCCCAGTCTAGGATGGACTCGATAAAACTTTTAAAAGCCGGTTTATCTTTAATTAAAAATTTCACTTTTAAAGGTACAGCAGTGCATATATCGTTAAAGCCAATTTTTTTGAGCACCCATTGAGTGATATTGGCTTTTAATCCTTTAACAGGTGGATTAAGGTGGTGTTGTACCAAGTCAGTTACAATTAAAGTGCTACTGGCTGAGTGAAAAAAAACTTGTTCGTCAAAAAAATCTACGCTTGGCATCGATAGATGCTCTATCTCTTCTGACCAAGGGAGTTTGGGTTGTTCCTCGATAATTTTGTATCGGCTCAGTTTAGGCAGTTTTTTCGGAATACCCTTGGAGACATAAATTTCGGCATGCGGGTAAGCTCGTTGCCACTGTTGAAGCCACAGATTATGTGCGTTATTGGGTGCGACGATATAAGCTATTTTCCCCAGCGAATCGACTTCTTCTTGCAGTTGAGGTGAGATAGCCGTTGGGGAATGCAGCCAAAGTTTTTCGTTGGCTAGCTTGATTACAGTCATCCTAAGATGCAGAGGAACTGAACCGAGCTCCATAAAGTCTTCTTGGGCCCAGATGTTATCGGTAATAGCGATCATCTTGTTTTATACCTTCATTGCTTTGTAGGTCTTGAAACGTTTGTAGGTCTTGAAATAGAGCCGATTAGAACAGGGTAATGGGTTTTGGTGCCATTGTCATTGTGGCGGTATTAAATAAAAACTCATTCACTAATTTAAGCCGAGTGACCATTCGGTTACATATTGGATGCCAATATAAATTGGCACGTACGGGTTAAAAAACATGGCTAGAACCGTTATTAAATTTCCTGAAGTAATACATTTCTCTACCGATTATACGGTGCTGATATCGGACGTTAACAGTGCTGATCATTTGGGGGCGGATAAAACACTCGCCATCATGATTGAAGCGCAAATGCGATTTCTCTCTCATTTCGGTTACGCCAAGGCTCCATTGATTGAAGGGGTTGGCTATATTATGGCAGATACAGAATGTGTTTATAAAGCAGAGTCAAAGTATGGAGATGAACTGCTTATAGATGTCGCAGCATGTAACTTTGCTAACAAGAGTTTTGAGTTAAATTACCGGATTAGCAATAAAACAAAAGGCTTGGTGGCGGCGTATATTAAAGCGGGAATGGTGTTTTTTGATTACGAAACAGGGGCAACGCAGCCGGTACCAGAAAAATTTAAAAAAAAGTTTATCTAAATACGCCCGATAAAACTACCAATAAAACTATATTTTCGGAGCCCTGTAGCTAGCCCCGAAAACGCATGCGGTAAAAAATCAGTTTTTCAATGATGCTATTTTAACGACTTCGGCTTGTGGTGTGACGACGTCGCCTTCGACCAGCATGTAGCGCCAGAAAACCATCCCTAGTGCTCGCCCCTCGGTGTCTAACCAGTTTTTAACACCAGGGTTTTCGTGGGCAATGACGATACGGAAACTGCCGTCAGCTTCTAATTCCGTTTGCGCTCTATTTAGTGAGTTTTGCCGATTCCGGTAATCAAAAGTTTGCTGAAAACGGTTCCACAAACAGACGTTACTAAAGCAAGAGATTGGCCAGCGACCAGTCATTACTAACGCTTCGTCGGGGCCAAGAAAGTAGGGTGCTAGTGAATAATGCGCATCAGCGGCGGCAAGGCCAAGGTCGTTGGGAAGTACGGGCGCCGGAAACTGGTTGGGTATTATACCGACAAAAGCGGGTTGTTTAGCTTGAGCCATGGGGGGTTGCAATAGGGTCCGGCTGCGAATAAATTGCGCGGATCTTCTTATGCCTGCCGCAACAGATTGATCTGTATAAGTAGCGGCTACCCCCGTAGCATTAGTCGCTTCGATTATCATAAGCGGTTCACGGGCGGGGTCTTTTGCAGCACAATTTTTTTCTTCGAAATAGTGACGGGTTGTAATGCCGGAGGCCTTTTTACTTAGAGGGATCCAGTTGCGAGCACTCGCTTTACCGCCTACGCGAATTGCAAAACTACCGTCATCGGCAATATCGATGTCGCGTTGATTAAGTACAGCCGCCGTGTTTGACCCCAGGCTGCCGTCGCTTGTTCCTTCTTCAACAGTTATGGATAGGTAAACGGCCCCGACCATGTCCCCACGTATGATGTATTCATAGTCGCTGCTGACTTGTGAGTCGAAATAAATGGCATCGCCATTATCGCCGGTAAACTTTCTGGTTGGGGTGACGATACGTCTAAAAACCGGACGGGAGGCGTCGGCTTCCATATGGCCCACAAGCCCACCTTCTAGCATATGCATAAGTGCCCGGTGAGCGCCGTAGACGTCTTCTTCGCTGGCTAAGTTCCATTCATCACTGACCCAACGTTGGTCTACTTCTTGTAACAGTGCGATAAGTTCGTGTAGGGCTTTACGTGATTCAGTTTTTATGGTCATGCGATTCAGATCCTTGGTGAAATCGGTTGATTAAAATAATGTGCCGGTTTTGTTTGATGGTTTTTATGTATGGCCTGGAGTTGATGGCCGTTATTGGGATTTTAGATATTATCGAGAGCTATTTTTTTAAAAAATAATATTACTCTCTGTGCTGTAAATTTACTTATTAAAAATCGGAAATCTTAAAAGAACGTCTGGCTTAAAAGAACATCTAATAAGGGGCGAGGAGTAATAGAGGGCTTACAGCAATGGCACTTATTTAAGCGTAAGACCGGTGTTTATC
>JAJRPK010000192.1 GCA_024280785.1 Gammaproteobacteria bacterium | reverse complement strand
TTACATGGACGTATTTACCGCGTTTTTTCTGGGGATAAACACCGGTCTTACGCGGATCGAAGCTAAAACACTGCCCCTTAAGTAAGTGCCATTCGGTTATAGGGTGCAGCTAATCTTTATCGCCAAAATTTAGTGTGAGTGTAGAGTAATATAGCACCTAAACCCATTCGCGCGACCTTGGTTTTGGCTTTAGCCGAGGCAGCAACACAGACAGCAAGGCGCCCATAAAGACGGCCATAATACCGCGAACAAACCACGCTTTATCACTTTTGTCGCCTAGCCTGGCGTTATCTGCTTGTAGTTCGGCAATTTCAATCTTTAGCATTTCATTTTTTTGTAACAAATCGCGGTTATTTGAATCGAGTACGATTGCGTTGGCGGATATTTTTTTAATGCTGGCGAGTTCACTGGTCAAGGTTTGATTCTTTCTGGTAATTCGTTTTAGCTGTTGTTGGGTGTCATTACTTGTTTTACTAATCGTGGTGTTGCTTGTTTGCAATGATGTTAGTTTCGCTTCAAGTTGCCGCTGTCTTTGCTGAGATTTATTTAACAATATTCTTGCAATGGGCGTTGAAGACAAAAATTGATTCTGAATCCATCCCTCAGTCCCTTTGGCTGTTCTTACGTGGCTAAAGCCCGCTTTTTCGTCAACTTTTAATAGCGTTAGTTGATAGCCACTTTTGAGCCCTCTATGAATGATTCGGTGTTTGGTGCTTTTGCCACTGTGTAGAGGGACATAAAATACATCTGAAATATAAACGGTTTTTTCTTCAGCATGGCTGTTAAGGCTCATGCTTAGACCGGTGCTTAGAAGCACGGCAAATAAAAGAGAGTTCAACGCGCCACTTACATTACGAGAGGCATTACGAGAAACATTGCGGGAAGCCAAACCAGAAGCAAAAAGAGTATTAGGCAATGTAGTGAGTGATTTCATGGCAACACCTTGTTGTACGGTTTGACGGTGACTTGTTGATAGACGCCTGCGGCGACATAGGGATCGTCATCAGCCCAAGCTTGTGCCTCGGACAAATCGTTAAATTGAGCAATAACCAGACTGCCGGTGAATCCAGCTTCGCCAGGGTCAGAGCAATCAATGGCCGGGTGTGGCCCCGCAACTAGCAATCGACCTTGTTCTTTCAGCGTTTCTAATCGAGCAATATGCGCGCTACGTGCCTGCTTTCGCAATGGCAGGCTGTCAGCGACATCTTCGCTAATTACGGCGTAATACATAATTTATTAAGATCCAATGTAGTCATTATTTATTGAGTTAAAAGCGTTCTGTTCTGCATTATGTATGCACGTCATGTAGTACGTCATGTAGCACGTCGGTAAAGGACTCATGTCATTGCTCCGGAATCCAGGCTTCACAGGGTATTGTTTTTCTATTTACGTTGCTGGTTACGTTGTTAATTAAGTGGCTGGCTGAGGTTTATTTTCCCGGTAGCTACTCGGTCGGATCGGTTTGGTGTTTTATATGCGGTATTACGACGAACATGGTGGCAACCATTAGCGCAACCGTGAAGCCTATAGCACTATACATTTTATAGTTTACCCAGGTGTCTTGGCTGTAAGTATATGCGACAAAAATATTCAGGCCTCCAACGATTAGAAAGTTTCCTATCCACAGCTGGCTTAACCGTATCCAAGCATGTTTGGGCAAGTCGATTTGTTCTCCTAGCATTCGCTCTAATAATGTTTTTTTGCTCATTAGAAGGTTGCTAATAAACACCGCCGCTAGAACCCAGTTAAAAATGGTGGGTTTCCATTGGATGAACAACTCGTTGCGCAGGATTAACGTGGCGGCGCCAAAGACCGTAACGGCGATAAATAGCCAGATCAGTTTTTTGTCAATTTCCCGGGTAAGAAGCCAGGTAATGGCTACTTGAAGGGTTGTCGCAATCATTAACACCGCTGTAGCAGAAAAAATGCCGTCAAATTCGTAGCTAAAGCCTAATAATTGAATTACTTCGCCGTCCATCTTGTAGGCGATAAAAAATAGCACGATGGGGATAAGTTCTAAAAGCTGTCGCATGAGTTTCCTGTTTTATTGCCTTAATTCGATATAGCTTTGATTCGATTTCCTTACCGCCCTGAGCCCACGTTAATATAGCCCTGAACTCATTTGGCCGTCGACAAACGGGCAGATTTTACGTGAGAAATCTGCCGTGGCTATGGTAAAAGTTTGAAGACTGTCACATTATTACTGGTCGGTATGCTGATGTCATTGAGAATCCGCCAAATATCCATGGCTATTTTGCTATTTTAAGTGCGCTTCGTCGAGCCGCAGCTAGAATTAAATGTCTACATCGTATTTTCGATATATATTTGCAATATATTGTGCCGCATCACCTATCGGCCTGAAAGTACGCGGCGCCCATTATTGAGTATAGGTTTAACCCGGCTTAAAATGGCTTCTTTCATGGTTAAAAAGTTATGGTAATAAGGCGCATAGTTAAGGGCGTAGTTATGGGAAAAGTTATGGAAATAGTTATGGACATAGCTAAGGGTATAGCCAAGCGCGCATGGAGTAAAACATGGATATTAAACACCAATGATCTTTGATTTACACACGCATAGCAATGCATCCGATGGCTTGTTAAGCCCTGAGGAGTTATTGGCGCGCGCAGGACTTCGCGGAGTGAAATATTTGGCGTTAACAGACCACGATACTGTGGCGGGGGTTCGTGAACTGCAAAGCGCACTGGCGGCCGGGAATTTTGCTACCGAGGTACAGTTGGTGCCGGGAGTCGAAATAACCGCTAGCTTGGGACGACGCGACTATCATGTGCTGGGTTTATGGCTAGATATCGATAACCCTGCACTCGATCAATTTCTTGCCGGACAAGCCAGTGTCCGCAATTTGCGAGCGGAAAAAATTGATCGTCGTTTGCAGCGGCAAGGTGTTACAGGTGCATTAGACGGAGCCAAAGAAATCGCTCAGGGAGGCCTGCTGAGCAGGCCTCATTTTGCCCGCTACCTGGTAGCCGCAGGTTATTGTAAGAAAGAGCAACAAGCCTACAAGCGATGGTTGGGGCCGGGGAAATCCTGCGATGTTCATTGTGAGTGGCCTGCTGTCGAAACGGCAATTGGCGTTATCCATCAAAGTGGTGGCGTGGCCGTGTTAGCGCACCCGAGTAAGTATCGATTAACTCGTACTCGGCTTATCGAGCTGTTACAAGGTTTTAAAGCCGCCGGGGGCGACGGTTTAGAGCTAATTAGTGGAGCACAGGAGGAATCGACAACCCAGGAATTGCTAAAGTTGGCCGAAAAGCACGACTTAGCCTGTTCTCTGGGCAGCGATTTTCACTCACCCGAGCAAGTCTGGTGCGATATAGGCAGCCATAAAGACCTGCCATCGGATGCAAGGCCCATTTGGCTGTTAGATTCCGTGGTAAATCAAGGGCTGCCTAGACCTATATAAGTATAAGCCTAGCCCGCTGCCATCTGTGATAGGGTGCGCCCTGCTCGCCCTAACCTTGTTTATCCAAGAACGTTAACCCATGAGTCAACTGTTTCAAATTCATCCTGACAACCCGCAAATAAGGCTTGTTACACAAGCGGTGAGCATTATTCAAGGCGGAGGGGTCATTGTTTACCCTACAGACTCGGGCTATGCACTGGGTTGTCATATAGGCGATAAGCAAGCACTTGAAAGAATCCGCCAAATTCGGCAGTTAGACAGTAAGCACAATTTTACCTTGGTTTGCCGTGACCTCTCTGAGTTGGCTCTGTATGCCAAAGTGGATAATGCGGCGTTTCGCTCGCTACGCAGTCATACGCCTGGCCCCTATACCTTTATTTTGCTGGCGAGCAAAGAAGTTCCGCGTCGTTTAAAGCACCCAAAGCGCAAGACAATCGGCCTGCGGGTTCCCGATAACGTGGTGGCGCAGAGTTTGCTGGCTGCTCTGGGCGAGCCAATGATGAGCGTCACGATGATCTTACCGGGTGAGGAGTTGCCAATGCTCGACCCTTACGAAATTCGCGATGTGCTGCAAAAGCAGGTCGACCTGGTCATTGATGGTGGTTACTGCGGCATGGAGGCGACCAGTATCGTTGACTTAACCGGTGAGGTGCCGGTAATTTTGCGCCGTGGTGCGGGTTCTACGGCCGAATTCGAGATTTGATAGCGCCTGCTCCTATATTGACAGCTACATTGACAGCTATATGTAGTGCTACATTGAGCACTACATTGAGTGCTTTACTGAGTATTTAGCGGGCGTCAGCCTCTTCTTTCCTGTTTTTATTTACTTCTATCGACTGTCATTAATCATGGCTTTATCGCTATAATGCACGCCATCAGAGTTGTGCCCGCGGGTTGCACTGGCGCCGTTATCAGCTTGAAAGCCAGACCCTCGAGGCGACCATATATTCAAGGGGTACCCCTATTTAATGTCCGAACCTTCTGTTGAAAAAGCTCAAGAATCTCAACCAGAGCCTATAAGCACTGATATCGACGCAGAAGCCAGTGCTGGAGAGCAGGCCGTGGTGCTGCGCTCAAAAGATCAGATATCCCGGCCTCGTTTAATCGAGATGCGAGCGCAAATCGAACGAGATCTAGGGGCGACGGCGATTGCAACGCAAAATGAATTTCCTTTTGCGTTGGTTCAAGGTGAACTCATCACCGAGATACCCAACGATTTATATATTCCCCCTGCTGCTTTAGAAGTTTTTCTCGAGGCTTTTGAGGGGCCGTTTGACCTACTTCTTTATCTTATTAAGCGGCAGAACCTTGATATCCTGGAAATTAATGTCGCCGAGCTGACCGAGCAATATATGCAGTATGTCCGGCTGATGAGTTCAATGCAGTTTGAGCTTGCGGCTGAATATCTGGTGATGGCGGCTATGATGACTGAAATCAAATCGCGAATGCTGTTGCCGCGCTCGCAAGATATCGATGAGGACGACGAAGACCCTAGAGCTCAGTTGCTTCGCCGACTGCAAGAGTACGAGCGCTTTAAACAGGCGGCCGAAGATATCGAAGAATTGCCAAGGGTTGAGCGAGACATTTTTATTGCTGAGGTTGCGCCGCCAGAGGATGATCGCCCCGTAGAGAATCCCGATGTCGATTTAAAAGAGTTACTTATTGCATTGGGTGACGTTTTACACCGCGCTGATATGTTCGAGCATCATAAAATTAAACTCGAACCGTTAACTACCCGAGAGCGTATGGCTAACGTATTGGACCAATTGCACGGCAGTGAAGGCTTTGTGTCTTTTGCTTTATTCTTTACCCCCGAAGAAGGTCGGGCGGGAGTAGT
>JAJRPK010000191.1 GCA_024280785.1 Gammaproteobacteria bacterium | reverse complement strand
GATTTATTCGTTAGGTAGTAGCACTCCGGTCTTAGACAGTGATAGTAATTTTGTAGCACCCAATGCGAGCGTGATAGGTAATGTTGAATTGGGTCAAGACGCTAGCATTTGGTTTGCTGTTGTCGTCCGCGGAGATTCCGAGGTGATATCAATAGGGCGCGGCAGTAATATCCAAGATGGCTCAGTCTTACACGCAGATCCTGGATTTCCGTTGCGGGTTGGTGAGAACGTCACTGTTGGCCATAATGTTATGCTGCATGGTTGCACTATTGGTGATAATTCCTTGATTGGTATTAACGCTGTGGTATTAAATGGAGCCAAGATTGGTAAACATTGTTTGATAGGGGCTAACACATTAGTGACTGAAAACACCGAAATTCCTGATGGTTCTATGGTATTAGGATCGCCTGGAAAAATTGTTAGGCAGCTGTCTGATGAACAAAAAGAAGCGCTAGTATTAAGTGGTCAGCACTACGTATTAAATGCTAAGCGGTTTATAAAAGATTTATCGGTGTATAAAGAATGAAGGGGATTCTTTTCAAAGGCCTCGGTAGCAAGTGTTTGTAAAAAACCAGGCTGTAGCTTAATAATTGTAGGGTGCCTACTACATGATGAATGAAAATAAAACAGAGCTAGATGGTGTGGTTTCTCCATGCATAGGGGTTTGTGTTTTAAATATGGAGGACGTATGCGAAGGGTGTTTTCGAACCGTAGAAGAAATTGGTCAGTGGGGTGAGTTGAGCCAGGTCGAACAACGTGATGTTGTAAGGCTCAGTTGGGTGCGCGCCAAGGAATCAGGTCGATTGCTCTAACAGGTTCGTTGGATGTGTTAGAGGTAGAATGCTGCTAATCGATGTCTTTGCTCGTGTTAGTTTCTGGTTTTATTCTTTGAGCCTTTACACTGTTTATCATGTTGTCGCGAACGTCAAGGATTTCAAAGCGATAGTTATTAATCGTTAGGCTGACGCCGTTAGCGTCCGGGAAGGACTCAAGTTTTTCCAGCATTAATCCGTTCATTGTTTTTGGTCCTTTTGACGGTAAGTTCCAGTCTAATTGTCGATTAATATCGCGGACCGTCGCTGATCCGGTGATGGTATAAACACCCTCGCTTAGTTGAGTTATGTCGGCAAACTGCTCAGTAAAGTTAGTTGTGTAGTCGCCGACGATCTCTTCTAGAATGTCTTCAATGGTCACTAATCCTAGCACTACCCCGTACTCATCAACAACGATTCCTACTCGGTGCTTCTTGCGTTGAAAATTAAACAGTTGGGTATGCAGCGGCGTGCCTTCAGGGATGTAATATGGCCCGCTTGCCGACTCAATCATGGCGCGCTTATCGAGCAGGGAACCGTTTTCTGCGCTCCCTTTACCGTCGAGAGTGAGAAACCTGGAAGTTTGCCGTAAGTGGAGTAAGCCGACTAGATCATCGAGTTCATCACGATATAACGGCACTCTGGTGTATTCACTGGCACGAATCTGTTCAAAAATAGTTTTATTATCATCGTTAATATCTATGCCGTAGATTTCACTGCGCGGAACCATAATGTCGTTGACTACAACATTTTCTAAATCGAGAATGTTCATTAACATACCGCGGCGCTTTTTCGGGATTTGACTCCCGTATTCTTGAACGAGCACTCGCAGCTCTTCAAAAGTTAAGTGGTCATTGTTTAGCTGTTGGGGGTTTCCGCCAATCAACTTGATAATACCGTTAGTGACATGATTGGTGATATAGACGAAGGGAGAAAATATAACTTGTAGTGGTTGTAGGATATAGGCAGCCGGAAAAGCGATTTTTTCAGGGTACAGAGCAGCATAGGTTTTTGGCGTGACCTCGGCAAAAATAAGGACAACAACGGTCAATGTTATCGTTGCGATGATATAGCCGGCGTCACCGTATAGTCGAACAGCAATCGCAGTGGCTAGACTGGCAGCAGCAATATTTGTCAGGTTGTTGCCGATGAGAATTAGACCGATCAGCCTATCGGGCCGCTCCAGGAGGCGCGAAGCCTTTCGGGCCCCTCGGTGCCCGCTGTGTTTGAGGTGTTTTAGCCGATAGCGGTTTAACGCCATCATGCTGGTTTCAGAACTGGAGAAGAACGCTGAACACAGAATAAACAAAAACAATGCTGTGAACAGCCAACTTAATGGGATGCCGTCCAAGTAGGAAGTTAACCTCTTTGTATCAATCGGAGGGCAATAGTGAAGAAAAGCGGTCCCTTTAGCAAGCCCAATTTAAATTTACCAAGCTGGGCTATTTTACTCGAAGCCATCGACTAAATAGGTATGAACAAGTTAGCAATCAAGCGCGGTGCAATATAATTTCGAGCACAAATTTTGAGCCGAAGTAGCCAAGTAATAAAGCGGTAAAAGCGGCTAATGTCCATCTTACGGCAGTAGAACCACGCCAACCATATTGCCTGCGCCCGAACAACAACAGGCCAAACAATATCCAGGATATTAGTGAAAATACGGTTTTGTGAGCGAGGTGCTGTGCAAATAGGTCATCAACGTATATTCCGCCACTAATGATGGCGGCGGTCAATGCCAGCCAGCCCAGACCAATTAATTGAAACAGTAATGTCTCCATTGCTTGCAAAGGGGGTAAATGTCGCCACCAATTACTAACCTCGTGATGTTTGAGGCTGCGCTCTACCAGCTGCAAAATAATTGCTTGCGCGGTAGCAAGGCTAAGTAAACTATAAGCAACAATAGAACTTAGAATATGAGTGAGGATTCCGGCAGAGGGTGCAGTGATGGGGCTGTGATGAGGCAGAAATGCTGTTAGCGCTATGCAAAAAGAGGCGACAACAAATACAAGGAAAAGAAGCGCAATGACAGAATGACGAAGTTGAGCGATTAATGTCATGGCAACTACAATGAATGCCGTAATAGATAACGCATCAAAAAAGCTGCTACTAAGTCCGTTATAGGCGATTGCTACAGAGACTATATTGGCCAGATGGAGCGATGCACCAACGAGCCCCCATATAGGCAATGATTGATTGATCTCTGACTTACTCTTCATCGTGCGCAGAGCACTCAGAGCTGCCAACAGGTAAGCTAGTGAGCCTGCCAGTGCGGTTATGGTGGTTATTGTCGATAAATCAATCATAGGTAGTCGATCTGATGTGGATTTGGCGGCTTATACGGTTTCTCGGGTTATTTGAAGACACTCTGCTAGCGAACGGCGCAAACGAAAGTAAGCTCAGTTTGGCACATGCAAGGGATGGGGTGAAGTCTAGAATCTAATTTAACTTACATACTGCCGAGGCACTTGAAATAAAGGGTATTCTTTTCAGGCGATTTACTAGTAATTAGGCTGGCGTTTCGATTGTGGGTGCGCGGTACATTCTGTTGGGCAGTCATCGTTAGCTAAG
>JAJRPK010000190.1 GCA_024280785.1 Gammaproteobacteria bacterium | reverse complement strand
CAACTGCAAAAACTTATCGATAATCCTGACCTTATCCCCAATGCCTGCGAAGAGATGCTGCGTTATAACCCTGCATTCATCCAAATGCAACGTACCGTTATGGAAGATGTCGAATATAAAGAGGTGCAAATGAAAAAGGGCGACCTGATTATGCTTAACTGGCATATCATCAACATGGACGAGAATATTTTTGAATCGCCATTAGACTTTAACATCGATCGAGCCGAAACAATGGAGCTGCACCGCGAGCACAGAGCGTTTGGCAATGGCGAACACTTTTGCCTTGGCGCGCACCTTGCGCGGTTAGAATTGCATATTATGTTTCGCGAACTTCTACCGCGCTTGCGCAATCCCAAGTTTGCCGAACCCGTTCAATATATTAGGGACAACTTGGTCAATGGCATTAAGGAAATGCGGATAACTTTTGACAAAGCAAGCTAATCGAAACGCAGAGCTTGGCATGAGCTCGTATAATAAAAATATCACAGCGCCTGCAAGCGAACTCTTTTAGTAGATTCTTGAAAGAGTTCGCCTAACGGCAGAAATATAGGGGGGGACGCCCGACAGCCCATTTACAATCAAAGCATGAAACTTCAAACTAAAACCCACAACCAGTATTGATAGACACTCATCACTCTTAAATATTCAACGCTTTTTCATTTTCTGCAGAAACAGTAGTTCCAAGACATAAAAATAGTATCGATATATAAAGTATGTTTTCATAATATTTGAATATCCGTAAAGGTGGATCGAGAGAAATGAAATAAGGGCCCTCGATCGAAATTTATTTTGTAATCATTTAAAAGTGAGTTCTCTTCAGATCTTCTCTTAGAATTGCGTTAGCCGCCTTCATCTCCATTATCTGTAAAACCTGTGAAGTTATATTTAAATAAAATATTGTCGACCGGTACTGGTATACCTCCCTCAACTTTAGGAAAGAACCGCAATTGTCTAGCGGCCTCGATTGCCGAAAACCCAAACCCTGCACCCTCAGGCAGCTCCTCTTGCAATTCAACGGCCTCAACAAACCCACCTTCATTTATGCTTAGGCTTACAATTGCATAACCTTCTGCACCCATTTTGTTAGCTTCCACTGGGTATTTTGGCTCGGGCATTTGAAATGCTTTATAATCTATATCTCCGTGGTAGCCTTCGGCATTATTTAAAGCCCACATAAAATCATCGATCGCGTCAGGGTACTCTGTTTTCTTTTCAGCCAGCTGCAGTATTTCAAGCTCGCCGCAATTAGGCGTGACGGCGAAAATTAGCTTGCTATCAATCAAGACCTTTGCCCAATCATATTCATCAGAAAAAGTAGAACCCAAAGTCATCGATCGTTTTAAAGCACAAACTGCTTTTATTCTATGATTGTCATCCCATAAACTCAGTGCATGATAAAAGTGGGCCTTTCCTTTTTGGCAATCGTTGACTGCCTTTTCAAAATAGGCTTTCTTGGAAATCACGTCAGACATGTATTGCATAGTCCAACGAGACCAAACATCTTCATCGAATGATTCATAGAAGTTCCAATGCAAACTGTGCTTTTTTAAAAACTTTAGCGCTTCTTTCTGATCATATTTTTTTAGCAACTCATAATGTATTAGTCGTTGCAAAGATTTTGATGAGTGCGCCTTCGTCGCCTTTTTGTAATCTTTTCCAAACTTCGAAAAATTACGGTTGGCAATGTCAATTTTCGCTAGTTGATAATAGTACTTTGTCTCTTTATGCTTACCGACCAAATTGAGATAATATTTTTCTGCACGCTGATACTGCCCATCTAGCATTGTCGCCTCAGCCAAATCCCTTAGCGTATAGAGGTTTTCGTCTAAAGCTAACGCTTTTTCCCCCACGTTGATTGCCATTGGGTACACGCCCAGAACCTTGTAGATATGTGACAATCGATTTGCAAAAAAAGAACTTTCTGGCAACAATGTACTGGCTTTAACAAAATAAGGGACCGCCCGAATCGCATAGCTTCTGCCATCCCTGTCACAACTATGTCCTGCCCACAAAAAATAATAAAGGTTACCTATTTGAAAATTGATTTCAGCCGAACTCTCAATTAGTTTACTTGACACTTTGGCCGCCTCAAGTGCAAGCTCGTAGTGTTCCAACCGCTCAAAATATTTTGACAATAGATACCAAGAGTATGCCGACTCGGGATTTTCTCGTAATATTTTTTTGAACAGAGCAAGTTTTCGCGCAATATGTTCAGTGTGTGACAACGAAGTAATCGTTCTTAATTCAACGATACCCGGATGATTAACTTCGTAAGTAAAAAGAGGATCTAGATTAGCGTAATTTTCTTCGAGTGCCACATGCCATTTATTCCAATCTTCCCAAGCCAATGCGTAATTAACCAAATATTGGTTAATTTGGAATCGATAGTCGTAGCGATGTTCTTTGCTGGCAATGTTATAGAGCGAATTTGCTTTTAACAGATCTTTTATGTCTCTCTTGTCTCCATCACTAAGCCACTGCTGGTAGATCATATGGCCTTGTAAAAGAGCTGCATCAGATGACAACGTCTGGGGTAGTTTCTCTGTAGCCGACGCTAGTGCTGACCAGGCACCGAGTAAAAAAAATAGCGTATGACGAAGCATCATATTTTTAACATCCTTCTACTAGGGTTGAAACCCCAGGTTTTTAGCCCTGGCAAACGCGCTTTCTGCAGAAGCCAGATTTGCCTGAAATCCCATCGCAACACCGAGTACATACCAGGCTTCACCATTTTCTTTATCAATATCTATCGCTTCCCTGCTAGCCGCTTCTGACTCTTCAAACTGGGCTAAATCAATCAACACTCTGGCACGAGCGATATGATATGCCGCTGTTTCGTCTCCCTCTTGTCGAGCGTCCCCCCCGAAGCTATTTGTTCGGGTGATCGCAATAGGCAGGTAAAATGTGATTTTCCAACCATCACCACTCATCAGGTCTTTCGAGAGCTTATAAAACTGCGCATAGTCATTTGAGTGCAATTGAAACTTGCTGCGCCGATAATCCATTGACAGTATGAAGCCATTATCCATACGCTTGGCTATTTGACGCACTTCGAAATAAGGATTGATCTCATCCAATGCACTTCGCATTAAACTCGAAGCGAATCGATCCGAACTATTCATTGTCACATTCAACTGCAACGTAATGTCTTGCCGGCTAACCCAAGGCCCTTGTCTGGTTTCAGGTAAAGACAATCCATTGAGTTCGCCAAACATGCCCAAAACCTGCGCAATATTGGCGCCAATAGAGTACGACTTTTCAGCATCGTTAATGGCCGGCCCAAAGTCTATTGTCGCCGTCAAACTAACCGGCCTCCAAAGATTATTAACGTTATTGAGCGCGGCCTTAATTGTGGCTTCGGAGCTCAGTCCTGCAAAAGGTGCTTTCGCAAAACTGTATAAGGCTGTCTCACGGTCATCTAAATGAACCCACCAATTTCGTATATCTTGTTCCAAACTGCCCGAAAATATCACAGACATATTTACCACTAAATGACTGCTCTCATTTAAACTATAATCGAGATTCATCGTTGCATGACTGGGATATTCAACCCGGCCTATCGCAGTACCTCGCCCTCCCTTCCCATCGATAATAAAAGCTGGTTGATCAAGTAAGGCGTTACTAAGCCCCGGGTACAATGAACGATCACCTGTAGTGTCCATCCAGATTCCACTATCCTCTTCACCGGGAATCCAGACAATCATATGATCAAAATACATTGCCACTAAACTCATGCTCGGGCGATCAGCTCGCGGCGTAACAACCAATGCCGGTAGTGCCTTTACATCCAATGCGTTGAGCAAAGCTACGGCCAGTATTGTCTGGTCTTTACAATCACCATACAAACGGTTCACGACTTCCGCTGCAAAATGAGGCTCATAGCCTCCACGACCCAAATGAGCGTACACGTAGCGAAAATTGTTTTGCAAATATGCGTACACTGCTTTAATTTTTTCTTGCTCTGTAGCTGCACGATCCACTAGATTTTCTGCGATGCTCTGAATCTCGAGATTTGTCTGCAGTTTATCTTCCACCAGTCCCCACATCCAGCGATCAACCACAGCCCAGTCTCTTGTGCTAGAAACACGAACTTTCGAAGCTACAGATTCATACCAAGGCATAAACGATTCGATCGGCACTTCCGGCAGTTTCTTCCACGTCCATCGATGCGTAACAGTGTTGTTATCCAAAAGTTTTTTATAGCGTATTTTATGCCCCCCCAATAACTCAACCTCCAGAGGGGCTAACTTATCGAGCGTTAATTCATAAACCGCCTTGTGGACATAATCAAGCCGACCACTACGCCCACCCGCCGTAGGCTGGAACCAATTGTTGCCGGAGGCATCACTAAAATAATCTGGAATAGAATGTCGGACCTGTTTCGTAATAAATTGAAATTCAATAATCGATCCTGGGCTGACATCCGGCAACGAAAAAACCAGCTGCGAACTTTCATCATAGAAATCTTGTGAGCCACCGATCCTTTTTTGCATGGCATCAGAACTTAAAGTCTTTAATTCACCATCTGGCGCAAGGACATTGGCAAATTGCAATTCGATATCAGAGTAGTAGTGATTATACCGAAGAGTAATTCGGCCAAAATCCCGAGCTGCATCAGCATCATTAATACGAATAGAATAATACTGAACCGACTCTGTTTTAAAGTCTAATTGGACATGTGTTTTCTTAATAGCATAAAGTACTTCTGCACCTGCATCTTTTTGCTGACGCAAAGATTTTTGTTTTTGTAAATCAGGAGCCAAACGAGTAAGCTCAGTAGCCACCAAAAACTGGCTTGTAATTAACGTCACTACGATGATTGTAGAGTAAATAAATCGCAACATATTCCCTTTTCTCTCTCAACATCTTTTTTATGCACATGTAGAGTTATGGGGCAACTTCATATGCAGTTCGGATCGAGGACTATGATTCCATGAAAGCTCTCGGGCTTGCTAGTTGATAATCCTATACCGGTTAATATTTTACAACCTTACTTCTAGGGCCATCGTACAATACACACGGGAATAGGTACAGATACTCGGAGCCGATCGTTGCTAAGGATGCATACAGTGACCAATAACTTTAGTGATTATATTGTTTATGTCGATGAAAGCGGCGACCACAGCCTGCAATATGTTGACCCGAACTACCCAATATTTGTTCTCGCCTTTTGTATATTTCAAAAGAAACACTACAGCGAAAAAGTAGTTTCGGCTCTGCAAAAGTTAAAATTTAAGCATTTTGGTCATGATTTGGTAATTCTTCATGAGCAGGAAATTCGCAAAGAAAAAGGCGACTTTAATATATTCAAAGGTAAAGAACAGCGAGAGCAGTTTATCAATGAACTTACCGAACTAATCAGCCAACACAACTTCATACTCACCT
>JAJRPK010000189.1 GCA_024280785.1 Gammaproteobacteria bacterium | reverse complement strand
TGGCGACTTACCGTTGACAGGATTTTTGAAAACTTTCGCCGAACGAAACGCTTTTACTTCGTGGCTTAATTGTTTGAGACCGCGATTGCCGTCGTTGGCCAGATAAAGATCGCAGTGCTTAATATTATCTGGCTCATATACCGCAATGGCGCTAAATAGATCGCGAAGTCGATCTACCTCTACCGGAGAGGGGCCAACGAGTAAAAAAATAGCAAATGACACAATAGGATTCCGTATAAATAAAATTTTGCTACACTGATATTGGTATTGGACGATAGCTTTTAGCGTTTGTCGTCATTATTTACTGTTATCAACTGTTTGGTCATTAACTGTTTGGTCATTAACTACGTAGCCGCCAAAATTATATCCCTATAAGCAAGAGTTACACAGCAGTAGTTATATAATTAGTATAGCTACGTTGTGCTGAGTGCAACTACGTTTACGGTGAGTATAGTTACTTTGCACGAAGTATGCCTACAATACGCTCCGTACAGCATCGGCAATACGTTCAGTGCGGCATTGTCGAGCGATCACGGTGATGAATCGTTGATTATGGCAGTGGATTCGGCTGATAATAATGAGTGATTTATAAATCAAATAATCGGAATAATCGAATGAAATTTTGTATTGTGGGTACGGGCCGTTGTGGGACGAGCTTTTTACAGCGCTTGTTTAATGCCCATCCACAAATGTACGTCTTTAACGAAAGCCATTCCATTCCCACTATGTACGAGAGTTTTGGCACGGGAGTAGCGCCAACCCAGTATTTAGCGCAAATGCTACTGGATACGAGGTTTGTTACTGGCGATTGCATTGTAATGAACAATGCAATCGAAGCAGGATTTAATCAGCAGGAGTTTCTCGCCAGCTTAAATCAGTTAGTTAAACAGCAGCCGTCTATGTCCATAGTCGAGTTTTGGGGTCAAATAGGCCAGTTGCTGTGTAGCAAATCGGAAAAAAACTTTTGGGCGGATAAAACGCCTGATTACGGTGCTTATATGTCTTTGCTTCAAAGATTGTGGCCCGAAGTCAAATTTATTCATTTGCTTAGAAATGGAGTTCCCACGGCCACCTCGATGATGGGACACGGTGGTTATGTCGAGATGGTAAAAAGGGGACGCGATTCTTGGGCGTCAATGGCTGTGGGTTGTTGGCAGCCGGTTGCAAATCGTGAAAAGGAGTTGACGATTTTCGATTTCTTTTCGCTATGGGGTAGGCGTTTGTCCAGGATTAAGGACGAATCAAAATTACTGCTAGCGGATAGTTACTATGAGTACAAGTACGAAGATTTATTATTGTCGACTAAAGATACCTTAACTAACATGGCGGCTGTGCTAGGGTTAGAAGCAGACCCACAATGGTTAGACCATTGTGCAGGTCAGGTTAAATCTGATGCACTTAAAAAATTGGCGGCTTTGTCGTATACCGAAAAAGTCTACAAGCTAAAGACAAAGTGGCTTTGTCTTTAATGAAAGACTACGGCTATTTTTGAGGCGTATACCAAATGGGTGAGGTATAGGCGCGATCTTGAACTTCGCGGGGTGTTTCTTTCAAAATATCGTAATTAAATTTTTGTCGATCGAACTCTGTCCATCGAGGTGTTGGTATTTCTATTACTCGGGCATAATAAAAGGCGCTTAGCGACGGGTTAAAATCGGGGTCTTCCCAAACGGTTGCCAGTTGCGGATTGCCAATAGCGTTAGAGTAACTGACTTTTTCAAAATCAACAGTAGATGTTAGATTTTTTACCGAACCGTTTTTACGGATTTTTCTGCCGTCGGATACTGCCACGTTATACACTTTTTCCTGGAGGACACCGTTTGCATCCTGCCATCCCTTAATGATTTGAATTCTATCGAGGTTGGCTCCGTTAGGGTCTTTGCTTGCGGTAACCATAAACGTTGGGGACTGTCTGTTTTTGTTTGTGAGTTTAGTCATTGGCAATAAGTCGCCACCCATGGGCACCCCTTTTTGATAGCCTAGACGTGCAACATCTGATTTATAGACGTCATCTTTATCGTAGTCCCATCCACCAAAAAATCGTACGGTGATACGTGAGCCTGTTGTAGCGTACACTTCCTTGCGTTTCATGGCAGCAAATAAAGATTCTCGCGTATTTTCTTGCGCCCAAACGGCGGCGTATCCCGAGGCGACTTGCTCCCATGCCATAGTGTTCAGGTCGCCGCCCTTTTCTGACTTAAAGAAAATTCCCGTACTACGATCAAATCCGGGTTCTAACGCAGCAACTTTTCCCCAGAAGTTATTTTCAGCGGCGGTAGCTAGTGAGGTATGAGCATCTGTACTGCCGATCATGCCAAATTTAAAGGGATTGGTCCCGGTTTCTGTTTGTTGGTTTAAACCGAGCTTTAATGCAGATCGTGCATATTCGTACTGCAACATGTCAGGGGATTTCGGGACGCTGGCAAAGGGATTAAGGTTGCCTTTGTCCCAAGTTTCAAAGTCGGCAAATTCATCGTTAGGAGAAAGGTAGGGGTGGGCTTCGCCGTCGCCCTTGATTTGAGTGACTTCTACCAAGGGTTCCCATCGCTGCCGTAATTTCGTGTATTCAGCGTCGAACGGCTTGCCGTTGGAATCTCGGAGTTGAAACATTTTTCCGTTACTAACGTTAGCGTTATGTGGAATAGCAAGTATTTCCCCACCGGTTTTCTTTTCATACTCCGCCATAAAGGCCCATAGCTCTTCGGGTGTTTTTCCATCCAGGGCTGAGAAGGGGGGCAAAGAGCCAGCTTTCTCAGCGCCATCTTTGTAGATAACAACCCGGTGTAAGTTGTCGCCGTTGGGGAAGAAGGTCCATTCGTAGCCAATTAACGCTGTAAAACTTCCGGGGTTGTTGTATTCATCGGCTACGGCTGTGCTGGTTTTCCAAGTATCGTAACTGAGATCGTTTGTTGGGAAGCGGTTGTCGCTGTCAATAAAAGCTATACCTAGGTCACGAAAAAGCTGAATGCTTGCTTTTTTCCCTTTGGCTAAGGTGGATAAGATTTTCTGCCCTGCGGGACTGTTGTTTAGAGCAGGATCTTGACGACGAATTCTTGCGATTAGGCCTAAGTATTCAGCGTGATCGGCGACGACTAAAAAATCGAGCGGAGTATTTAAGCGAACAGGCCTGCCGTAGCTGGAATTAACTTTGTCGCCACGGGCAAATTGGTAAGCTTCGGCGGGAGATAGCCTTTCATTGCCAGCCGAGTTGGCGTCTAAACTCATTGAGCTATGTAAGTGTGTGTCGCCCCAGAATACTTGCTGGGGAATGGTTTTTCCTGTGTAGGGTGAGTAGACGCTGCCATCGACCGTATTACGTTGTTTGGCAATCTGTTGAACCAGAGGGTTATCTCGCAGGTCTTTATCAGCGGCATGAATTGATGGCAGTGAAAAGGCCACACTAAATACTATTAGAGTGATTGACGATTTAGTTATTTTCATTGCGATCTCGTTAATTGTGTAATAAATACGGATAATAACAAAGGGTCGTTATTCCGCTAAGTAAAAGGCTACTGCATCTTCTATGCTCTGCTTCATTGGTCTCGGTTGCCAGCCCAATTGTTGCCGTGCTTTGCTACAGTCCATCTCGTTAAAAATATGGCTTAACAATATGGATTCTGTGTTGAGAGCGGTACGCTTGCCAAATAATTTATTAACTGTTTGTGCAACTAACGCTATTATGTAAACGACAGGAATCGAAAGCTTTAAGCGGGGGTGTTTTACTCCTGCCGCATCGGCGGCATAGCCAAACAGCGTAATTTGATTGAGGTGTTCCGCAGAAATTATATAACGTTCACCGACGGCACCCTTGTCTGCGGCCAATATCATTGCTTGTGCCGCATCGCGAATATCTACAATGGGATTACAGCAATCAATAGGCAGCGATGTTTCTTCTAAAGCCACATTTTTTATTAGCGCTCCATGTGGTGTAGGCTGACTATCGCCAGGGCCATAGGTATTGGCAACGCACATAGCGATTCCCGGTAACCCTCTATTGTTACAAAACTCAAACATAAGATTTTCTGCGTCGACTCGACAGCGGACGTAAGCGGGGGCTTTGTTCACCCAGTTAAAATCATCTTTTTCGGTAGCTATGCCGCTGGGATTAAGACCGATAGTGACAATGCTACTAGTGTAAATAAATTTATCCACGCCCACTTCAGCGGCTACTTCTAGCACGTTACGCAAGCCGTCGACGTTGGTGCGAAATAGAGGAGACGTATCTTTTAGCCAAGCGCGGGTGTCGACAATACAGTAGTAAATTACATCGCATTCGCTGATGGCCTGACGAAGACTTGCAGGGTCCATTATGTCGCCGCGATAGGTGGAGATGTTTAAATCGTCGATAGTTTGGGTATTACTCGATTCTCTAACAAATGCTCGCACTGGTTGATTTTGCGCTGACAATTGTTTGATAATATGGCTGCCTAAAAATCCGCTGGCACCCATAACGAGTGATATTTTTTCGCTCATACTATTTTTCCATCTAAAACGGGAGAGACTGCTTGTAGTGCAATTGATGCCGTTATTTTATTCTTTTTGAAACTGTCAGCCGTGGGATTTTGGAATTTTCACCCATAGTGAGTTGCTCCACTTATAATAATCCTATATTCGCAGTGATGTTCAGTATCGACCCCTGTGATGCACTAATTGTAATGTTATTTGTTCCATCATGACTATGGGTGTAGTTGCTCAAAAAGTTTTTCTCAAATCATAGCTGTTTAAAGTGCATGCAAAACGGTAATGATGTAGAGCTTGACCGAATCTATATTGGGCGCTTTAATCACCACTGGGTATTTTTCGCTTACAGCTAGCCTGTAGGATACTTTTAACACTGATCACTAAGATGAGGGTCGCTGCTTAACAGTGATGTGACAATATGAAAACCTGCGATGTACTGATTAGTAATGCATTAATTTTTGATGGCTACGGGGACTCACCGATACTGGGTGATGTTGCGATTCGTGACGGAAAGATTATGGAAATAGGCAAAGACCTGGCCTTTGATACAGTGACGGAAACCGTTGATGCCACGGGTAAATGGTTAACTCCGGGGTTGCTGGACATCCACACTCATCTCGATTTAGAGGTAGAGCTTAACCCTGGGCTCGGGGAGGTAGTTAGACACGGCACGACTACAGTATTAGTTGGAAACTGTTCCTTGGGTGCGGCCTTTGGCGCGCAAGATAAAAACGGCGATAACCCTATTATAGATTGTTTTACCCGAGTAGAAAATGTACCGAAAAGCGTGTTACAAAAATGTGCTGATGTGATGACTTGGGACAACACCGAAGATTATCTTAAGCATTTTGACGATATTGCATTGGGACCCAATATGGCGGTGTTTGTGCCGCACTCTATGTTGCGTATTCAGGTTATGGGGGTCAGCGACTCGGTTTCGCGAAAGCCAACTGCCCAAGAAGAGGCGGAAATGCAAGGTCTTTTACGTGAGGCTCTGGATCAAGGTTATCTGGGTTTGTCGACAGATCAGATTATTTTTCACTATCTTTCTAACGATCCTAATAAGCAAAGTCGTATTCCCGCTCACTTTGCCGAAGATGGTGAGTTAAAAGCGCAGCTAGATATCGTGCGTGAGTACGGTCGGGTATGGCAAACTAATCCCGACGGTGAGCGTATGGGTCGAACCATTAAACGGTTTTTTTGGAGTGCTGGATGGTTTTACCGCAAGCCAATGCGGGTTTCTGCACTAACCGCAATCGATTTTACCAGTACCCCCGGTGTATGGAAAGCAATGCTGATGCTGAGCTCGGTCATTAATTCGTGGTTTTGTCGCGGAAAAATTCATTTTCAGGCCTTAGGGGCAAACTTTCGCATGTGGTCAGACGGTATTGTAGCGCCCATTTTCGAGGAGCTAGAGTCAACAAGAGAACTTATTGCCTGTGAAGAAGAAGACACTGCTGGTCGTCGAGCAATTTTGGATGACCCCGATTGGCAAGCAAGGTTTAGAGTGGATTGGGCTAGAGTAGAGAAAGCTGAAAAGCCTGGCGGAATTGTTTCCTTTCTCGCTAAGTCTGATGACGCAGCGACCTTTCAAATGGATTACAACGAAATGTTTTTTGACGATACCCCAGTGGAAAGTTGGAACGGTTGTTCTCTGTCTGAGGTTTATGATCGCTTGCAATTGTTCCAGCAAAGCGGCGGAGTGCGAGGGGCATTAACCGATGATGAAGCTGAAGTCTTTCGAAGGTTTCCCGATAATATCGACAAGGCCACTGAGTTCTTTCTACAAGGTTTACGTTTATACGATACCGGCTTTCGTTGGTGGTTTGATTCAGCCAATATCGATGAAGACGTGGTTGAAGAGATACTATTTCATAAGCACGCTTTACCCGGTTTTAATGACAGCGGTGCGCATTTAACCAACCTGGCTTTTTATGATTGCAATTTGAATACTTTACGATTGGCTCAACGTTCTGGTGTTGATCGCGTTGCTCATGCCGTTAAGCGTTTGACAACCGAGCCAGCAGAATTTTTTGGTATCGATACGGGGTCAATATCCGTTGGCGCGCAAGCCGATTTGGCTTTGTTTAACCCGGAAGCATTAGCCAAACACGATGTAAACGCAAATCGAGAAAAAATTTGGAATGAGAAGTTTGAACACGATGTTTTGATTAATAGATCTAACGGAGTGGTAGAGCAGGTTTATATTCGCGGAAGGAGGGTTTGGGAAGAAGGGCATCAATTCACCAACGATTTAGGCGAAAAAACGTTAGGAAGAGTATTGCGGGCTACCCGTACAGCTTAGCTGTGCCCTGAGCGGTTTTTTGTATTTATTATTTTTGGTATTTGTAGGTAAAGGTAATACCGTAGGTTCGTGGATCACCGAAGGTGGTGGTTTGATCGGCGTCGACAAAGCTAAACGAAGAGACATTTATTAGTTGATATTCTTCGTCCAGTAAGTTTTTACCCCAAATTGAAATATTGAGGCTGCTTGTTTTTTCATCCAGTTGAATATCTTTGATTGTAATAGTCGCGTCTAGCAGGTAACGAGGGTCGATGGTTGCATTATCTGCTACATTGACCGAGCTGTTAGCGGATGATTGATAGTTGTAACCCAAGTGAAAAATTATCGAGGTGACATTAAAAAGTACTTCATAGTCAATAGCGGCGACGGCACTGTGCTTGGCCGCATACGATAGTCGGCCGGTCAGATTTGCGGTTTGGGCAACGTCATTGGAATCGAAATAATTGACTGAATCAAGACCCAAATCGCTATTTTGATAACCGTAGCCGATATACAGTTTTAAGTTATCAATCATTAGGAGCGTTACGTCCAGCTCGAGGCCTTCGATGGTTGTATCGTCGATACCGATAAAATCTCGATCGCCCGGCGTTGGCCCAGTTTGCAAGCTGGTTTGAAACCCGTCAAATTCTGTGTAAAAGACGGCGAGGTTAGTGCGCAATCGATTCTCCAGAAAATCACCTTTCAATCCGAGTTCATAAGAAACTAACTCTTCTTCGTCAAAGCCCTCTTCAAAAAATGTAAGTGATGCAGAGCGCTGCGATGTGCCGCCAGATTTATAACCAGACACTACTTTCGCGTAGATATTGACCTCATCAGAATAGTCATAAGCGGTAACAAACGAGGGGTTAAAGTTGGTAAAATCTTTATCGTAGCTGGCCCCGCTCGGGGCTGATGCAGCAAATGATCCGGCGTTATTATTGATGCGAAATGCCTTTCGGTTATCAAGGGAGAATCGCGCGCCTAAAGTGAAATGCAACCGGTTATCCGAGAAATCGGGTGAATAGGTCGTCTGATTGTACAGAGCGAAGGATTGGTTCTCTGCGCGAGTGCTTTCTTCCAATCTGGGAAGACCCAAAGCGATACTGCCGTTGGCATCTCTAGATGATTCGTCTTTATAAAAATAGAGTCCTGCAACATATTTCCATTGATCGTCATCCGAGTTACCGAGTATTTGTAACTCTTGTGATAGTTGCTCGAATTTTACGTCAGCCCGACTTTGCACTGGTGCGCCTAGCCCTGTCGAAATACCTGGGCCGGGTTGCCCAAGCGCTAATAAATACAACCCACCATCAACTTCGGTAGTAGCGGTCCCATCACCAAAGTTATAGGAGCTTAGCTGGCGTTTGGCGGTGATCGATTTGAGGGTGAATCGGTCGGTGACATCATAGGCGATCGCCAGAGTATGACCCGTTATCTCGACATCGTTGGCTTTAATTTCTCGAAGTGAGGTTACTGCGTCCAGACGATTGGATGAGACGTCATTAACCGACAGAATATTTGTGGGGAGGAACGAGAAAGAGCCATCGCTTTTGGTGACTTGTTCCAATCGTTGAGAGTCCTGAGTACGGATATCTTCATAGGCATAGTCGACGACCAGCGCATCGCTGGGTTGAATACGTATAGCGGCTCGTACATTCGATCGATCTTCAGAGCCAAAATCTTCACCCGGGCCGTAGTTTTCAACGACACCGTCGCGTTGCGAGTTGAGATAAGAGAGCTTTAACGCAGCGGAATGACCTAACGGAAGATTAATGATGCTGCGCGATTTAACTTGTTCAAATGTCCCCAAGACAAGGGATTGCGTTAAACTTAATTGATCTAATTTTGGTTTGGCCGAGATCAAATTAATGGCGCCGCCTGTAGCGTTGCGGCCATATAACGTACCTTGTGGACCGCGCAAAATTTCGATTCTCTCTAGGTCTATTGTTTCAAAACCTGCGCCGATGGAGGTACCAACGTAAACACCATCGGTGTACAGAGCAACAGAGGGATCTTGAGTCAACTGAACATCGTTCTGGCCAATGCCGCGAATGAACACACGGATAGAGGTTGCATCTACGTTGAAATTGTTGACGAAAAGATTAGGAATATTGGCAGAGAGGTCTTCAATTTCGTCAATGCCAAACATTTCCAGACTATCTTTTTCAAATGCCCTAAGCGAAATCGGTACATTTTGCTGATTTTCTTTTCTTTTTTGGGCTGTAATAACAATCTCATCGAGAATAAAATCGTTGTCCAGATTATAAGAAATGGGTGCTTGTGCAAACAGCGTTGGAGAGAAGCATAGCAGTACCGTGAATATTCGAAATTTGGCAGCTGAAATCATTTTCATCAATTTTTCTCTTTTAAAGAGATATTGTCTTGCGTACGGCGTGAATGGGTATTTTCTATACTCACTTAAACTGAAAGTAGAGAACGATACGTTAATTAGTAAAGCAAGCTTTCACTGCGATTCAAGAACCATTGGCTAGCCTGACTGAGTAGTGCTTATGAAAGCATAGGCGAAATTATCTGCTTTTGTTTTTAGGGTAATAAAAATCACCTATTTACATGTAAAAATACGTTCAGGTGATGTATTTTTGTCCGAATTGTACGGATTGGAAACAGTATTTATAGAAAGCTTACACAAAACGTTTTGGGTTTGCGTGAAGATATGATCGAGCGAACGACAATTGTAGAGTTGAAACTAATAATTTAATATGATTTGCACGCTGAAGCGCGAAGGTTGGCTTCAGCGTGTAGGAAGGAAGGTGGTTGTTGTGGGGGGCTACTATATCCTGTCACAGATTCTTGCTATGGCCAGTCCAGTAGGGGTCTCTTAGTCGCCTTTTATACAGCTTGCCATTTGGATCTCTCGGCAACTCGTCCAAGTAATCTATCGATCGAGGTAATTTCATTCGAGCAATTCGTGTTTCTAAATAGGCCAATATTTCAGCCGTTAGATCTTCGCTAGGCTCTATCCCTTCGACAACTTGAACCACGGCTTTAATCTCTTCGCCCCAATCGACATTAGGGATTCCGAAAACGGCACAGTCGACTACTTTTTCATGCAGGATCAGCTCGTTCTCAATTTCAGCGGGGTAGATATTGGCGCCGCCGGAAATGATCATATCGATTTTTCGGTCGGATAAAAACAGGTAGCCTTCTTTGTTTAAGTAGCCCACATCACCGACGGTAAAGTAATTGCCTAAGCGCTCTTTTTGCGTTTTGGCTTTATCACCCTTGTACTCGAAGCGCATATTTTCGCTTAATAGCATATAGATAGTACCGATTTCGCCTACGGGCATTTCATCGCCGTCATCATTAAATATTTTAATTTCAGCACTAGGCCACGCTTTTCCGACCGTTCCAGGGTATTGCAACCACTCTTCGGGAGTAACCAGTGTACCGCCGCCTTCGGTGGCCGCGTAGTATTCGTAAATGGATGGTCCCCACCATTCGATCATTGAACGTTTGATTTCTATAGGGCAGGGTGCTGCGGCGTGAATCATGTGGCGGGTTGAAGAACAATCGAATTTGTCACGTATCGCTTGGGGTAGTTTAAGGGTGCGGACAAATTGTGTCGGCACCATATGGCTGGTGGTTACTTTATATTTATCGATCAGTCGGAGCATTCCCTCGGGTTCCCATTTGTCCATTAGAACGACGCTATGGCCCATATGTAGCGAGTTGGATGCCCATACCAGCACAGCGGTATGGTAGAGGGGGGAGCCGGTAAAGTGAACGTTATTGTCGAATGGTTGGATGCCGAACATCATTAAAAACATCGCATGCATTTCACCCATGACGTTTGGCTCGATGTCGGCCAATGCGCGTTTAACACCTTTGGGGCGGCCAGTGGTGCCTGAGGTGTAATTCATCACCGCACCAGCGATCATATCGTTTGGCATATCGGTGCTTTGCTTCGAAAGAAATTCGTCGAACGAAGTAAAACCATCTAGCTGGCCAACCGAAAAGGCGGCATTGGCAGGAAAGTTCGCTTCTTGCACAGCTTTGACGGGGGTTTCACCAATATCCTCATGAGCTAAAAAAGCTTTCGCTTCGGAGTCTTGCAATATATAAGCAACTTCGGGACCGGCTAAATGCCAGTTAATCGGGACCATGTAAAATCCCACTGATGTGCAGGCAAGATAACTGACAAGAAACTGCTGACAGTTAGGCATCATTAGCGCCACGGTATCGCCGGTTTGTAAGCCAAGTGAACGCAATCCGTTGGCGAGTTGATTAGCTTCTTTTAGCAGCTCACCTCGCGTGAATAAGGTTTCATTCGGATCGATCAATGCGGTGGCATCGGGGTCAGATTGTGCAAGATTCCAAAAGCCTAATTCAGACATGGTATTTTCCTATGAGTGTTTGTTTCTATATAACGGCAGAATCGCGCTTGGCGCTGTTATTAATATAAACAGTTAATATAAACAGTTAATATAAACAGCTAATATAAACGGTTAATAATTTAATGGCTAATGGCGACGATTATAAAGTGTTCTTGCCGTTTGCGGGGTTACAGTCTGGTACGAAAAGGGCCGCAGCTACCCGGTGTAATAGATGTAAATTCCGGTTAGCTACACCCAATATTTTATTATCGCGAAGCCAGCTACAAGTAACACGGTTGCGACGATGGTGAGTAGGTTGAAGTACCGGTCAATCCATGTCTTGATGGCGGGGCCAAACCACAAGATTAAACTCGCTAGTATAAAATAGCGCAGCGCGCGCGAACTTATCGCACCGATAATAAAAATACCAAAGGGAACCAATGCCGCACCTGCGGCAACCGTGAAGACTTTGAATGGAATGGGAGTAAAGCCTGCGGCAAAAACAGCGGCAAATGTGTTATCAGAAAAAGAGTCGGCAAGGCGATTAAATACCTGCTCATTGAAACCTGGAACATATTGGTAAAAGAATGCATCGAGAGTCCCCCATAAACCCCATCCCAAAGCATACCCTGCCATCGCGCCAAGAACTGACCCGACTGTGCATATGGCGGCAAAACGCAGAGCTTTATGTGGTGCACCAATGGCCATTGCCAATAACAATACATCGGGAGGAATAGGGAAGAACGAGGCTTCAGCAAAGGCAATAATAAATAGAGCAAGCGGAGCTGATGGGTGATCTGCCAAAGTCAGAACCCAATCGTAAAGCCGTCGCATAAGGTTGGGCTGCGGCAGTTGGCGGGCGTCAGGTTCGGGAGCACTACTCATAAATTATCTCGGCATTGGGCTCTATTAATATGTTCGTGCGCTTCCATGCGGGCAAAAAAATTTAGCGCTGCAATTTAATACTAGTATTCATATCTTGGGGCATTTTATCTGTTGTCTTGGACTAGTTAAGTGTGATTTCGGGTCGGATATAGGGAAATAATGCACATTTAATCATCATTTCCATTTTAAATACTATTAAAATCATTATATTAGGGCTTAATCGTGAGAAATAACTTAAACGAAATTGTACAGTCTCTTTAAGTGGCCTCGGTAAGCGACGCATAGATCGATGTGATGTGATGTGATGTATAGGTATAGAGAGCCGTTGGATGACATACTTAACGGTTAGGGTAGATCAAAAGTTATGGGGGATTATTGGCTGGGCAGGTTTAGACTAGCGGCTAGTGTATTTTTACTGAGCGCACTTTTGTCTTGTGCCGATGCCGTCAGAGTTCCTGTGGTAGAGAGGGTTCAGCCACCTAGTGAAAAAATTAATTACCACTGGGTAAGTCGTGACGAAACACTATATGCGATAGCTTGGCGTTACAACATGGAAACTTCGCAACTGGCTCTAGCTAATGGTTTGCGACCGCCATATAAAATTTGGGCAGGGCAGAAACTGAGCCTTGTTGCTCCAAAGCGCTGGCGACAGGCTAGTAGTCGTTATGGTAAAGAGCATGGTCGCTTTAGTGTTAGCACTGGTGATACTAAGATTGACACGGCTCGTGTAGAGTCGGTATCAAAATTAAAATCGAGTTCCACATCGCCGAAAGATAGAGGGATTACATCTGTAGGGCATTGGGGTTGGCCCGCCAAGGGAAATATTTTACGGCCTTATTCGAAAGTAAGGAATAAAGTACACAAGGGACTGGATATTAAAGGTAGGAATGGCCAAGCAGTTATGGCAGCGAATAACGGTGTGGTTGTATATGCAGGGTCGGGTTTACCCGCGTACGGAAACTTATTGATTATAAAACATAATGAGCTTTACCTTAGTGCTTACGCATATAATAGCAAGTTAGTGGTTGTAGAAGGTGAGCGAGTCAAAGTAGGGCAGAAAATTGCCGAAATGGGAAGAAGCGGAACGACGCATGAGCATTTACACTTTGAGGTTAGAAAAAAGGGTGTACCCATTGATCCATTAAAAGTATTACCTCACGTATAAATACGGTGTATGAAGATTGAATTGTATTGATTCGAGAAAATGGT
The DNA here is from genome assembly GCA_024280785.1 of Gammaproteobacteria bacterium. Lineage (GTDB taxonomy): Bacteria > Pseudomonadota > Gammaproteobacteria > Pseudomonadales > UBA7434 > UBA7434. The sequence continues at coordinate 3,283 of JAJRPK010000189.1, read as the reverse complement.
AGAAAAGTAAATTAAAGTATTGAAGTGAAAGCAGGTGTTGCTAGCGTACTTATCATTCGCATTGACCCGTTAAAGGTTAGATTGGCTACAGGTGTACCCACAAAATATGAGCATTAATAAGAGGCAAAAACCAATGACAGCGATTGTGGAAGAGCAAGCCGAGGTTCAAGACGTAGTTAAGAAAAAGCCTCGTAAGGCAAAAGCTACGCCTGCGCAGAAAACTAAGGCTGTCGCAAAGACTAAGCCCAAAACTAAAGGCAAGAAAGTGGCAGACCTTGAGGGAACCGAAAATTTTAGTAGTATTGCGGGCAAGATTGACCGGCGTCGTAAATCTACTGAGCGCGTGCCAAAGTCACTAGATGCGACACAAATGTATCTAAATGAAATTGGTTTTTCACCGTTGCTTTCTGCGGATGAAGAAAAGCACTTCGCCCGCCTGGCTATTGCAGGAGATGAAGCTGGCCGGAAGCGAATGATTGAATCTAATCTCCGCTTGGTTGTAAAAATATCCCGCCGCTACCTTAATCGTGGGTTATCTTTGCTCGATTTAATCGAAGAGGGTAACTTGGGTTTGATTAGAGCGGTAGAAAAATTTGACCCCGATCGTGGTTTTCGATTCTCTACCTATGCGACTTGGTGGATTCGTCAGACTATCGAACGAGCTATTATGAATCAGACTCGCACGATTCGATTGCCGATTCATGTGGTCAAAGAGTTAAACGTTTATCTACGTGCGGCGCGTGAACTTAGTCAAAAGCTTGATCACGAGCCCAGCGCTGAAGAAATTGCCGAGCTGCTAGACAAACCGGTTGCAGACGTTAAGCGTATGCTTAAGCTCAACGAGCGGGTAACGTCTATAGATGCCCCTTTAGGCCATGATTCTGAGCGCACGGTCGTGGAGACAATTGCTGATGCGCGAGTTTCGGATCCTGCGGAATTATTGCAAGACAGCAATATGCGTGGCCGTATGAATAAATGGCTGGATGATTTGTCAGAAAAACAGCGAGAGGTTATTACTCGTCGCTTCGGCTTGCGTGGCCATGAAACTGCTACGCTAGAGCAGGTGGGGGCTGAAATTGGTTTAACACGAGAGCGCGTAAGGCAAATTCAAGTTGAAGCGCTAAGAAGACTTAAAGAAATCATGCGCAACGAAGGCTTATCTAGCGAGTCGGTGTTTAGTCGCTAAGATAAAGCTATAGATATTAGTTAGTAATGAAAGTTAAAAATAGCTATAAAAAAAGACCCACAAAGGGTCTTTTTTTATAGCTATTCATCTGAGCCCCAACATCCTCGAACTTTCTTGACCGCTGATTCTCAGTGAAACAATACAGTTACCGCTCTAGATATTGCAATTTATCAGGCGTTCCATTCCATTCCTCAGCATCGTCAGGGGCCGGTTTCATCTCGGTGATATTAGGCCATGTTTCAGCTAATTCACCATTTAACTCAAGAAAGATCTGCTGATTTTCGGGCAATTCGTCTTCAGAAAAAATGGCATCGGCAGGGCATTCTGGTTCGCACAGTGCACAATCGATGCATTCATCGGGGTGAATGACCAAAAAGTTAGGGCCTTCATAAAAACAGTCGACCGGACAAACCTCGACGCAGTCCGTGTGCTTACACTTAATACAATTTTCGCCTACAACAAATGTCATGGTAGTGATTTACTCCGCTAAATTCAGTCTTTCACTTGCGCGAGTGAGATGAATGTTAAACCCGCTATTTAATGCATCTAATACTTTGCCTAGGTTAATCCTGGTAAGTCATTGATCGCAATGGCATGTTGCATCATTGCTATACGTTTATAGTGCAACGTTCAGTCACATACTTCGCCAAAAATGCTGCTGAATAATACACCCAATCAGACAGCTGAAATATCAACCATTGCCGTGAAAAAGCACAACGAGATTTGTGAATCTGTCTGACAACCCACATTATCGGTCAATTGACCAATAGATGAGGCAGTGTATAAAATACGGCCGCATTTTACTAGTGCCGTGGCCGAAAAATCGAGCGCGGAGTCTACCACGCGAGTATTTCATAGCAAACCTGTATTGGCGAAAGTTAATTCGTTCTTGCTGTTTTGGCTATGTCGAATGAACATTCGGTCAGTAGGAGCTTCGACAAGTTATACTCACTGAGCTTGTCGCTATTTCCAAGGTCCCATCGATTAAGGCGAGGATTAGAGCGATTTCTTTAGCTTATAAATGGCTTCTAGCGCGGCCTTTGGCGTCATATTGTCGGGATCAAGTTGAGTGATGAGCTCGTAACTACGGTTACTGGCTGCAGTAAACAAATCGTTTTGTGGGTGTTGATTTACTGCTGTTGCATAGGGCTGCTTGAGTTTTCCTAAAGTTCCACTCTCGCTCAATGAAGCAGCGCTGGCCAGTGACCCCGTCGATTCGAGTTCCGACAATAGTGAGTTGGCAAGGTTAAGAACAGTTTTGGGGATCCCCGCTAGTTTTGCGACCTGAATTCCGTAGCTCTGGCTAGCTGGTCCCGGCTTGACGCTGTGCATAAAGACTATATCGTCCCGGTACTCCGTGGCATCGAGGTGAACATTGCTGACGCCGGATAACGTATTGGGCAAGCTGGTTAGCTCAAAATAGTGGGTGGCAAACAAGGTGAAGGCTTTAATCTGCTCGGTCAAGTGATGGGCGCAGGCCCAAGCCAACGATAGCCCGTCAAAGGTGCTAGTGCCACGACCGATTTCATCCATCAATACCAGGCTCTTCGCAGTAGCATGATGCAGAATGTTGGCAGTCTCGGACATTTCCACCATAAAGGTGGAACGGCCACCGGCCAAGTCGTCTGAAGAGCCGATGCGGGTAAAAATCTGATCAACCAGACCTATGGTTGCCGATTCAGCGGGGATATAGCTACCGATGTGTGCCAGCACTGTAATTAAAGCGGCTTGCCGCATATAGGTCGACTTACCCCCCATATTGGGGCCAGTGATAATCAGCATGCGTCGTTCACTGTCTAGCTGTAAGTCGTTAGGGATAAACGGGTCGTTAGAAACCTGTTCGACTACAGGGTGGCGGCCCTGTTTAATGACTATACCGGGGCGTTGTTCTATTTTTGGCGCTCGCCAATTTAGCGCGTCTGCGCGCTCTGCCAATGTTGCTAGTACATCAATTTCAGCCACGGCATTGGCACTTAATTGCATTCGCGACAGGGTGTCGTCGAGCAAGTCAAACAACTGTTCGTACAGATATTTTTCTCTAGCTAATGATTTACTTTGGGCGCTAAGTGCTTGGTCTTCTAACGTTTTTATTTCCGG
>JAJRPK010000188.1 GCA_024280785.1 Gammaproteobacteria bacterium | reverse complement strand
CCTTGAATAACGAGAGGAGCCGTAACCATAAAAACAATTAACAACACTAAAGTAACATCAATGTAAGGGACTACATTGATTTCAGCAATTAACTTGCGTTTTTTTCTGCGGCGAATCATTGGTTAATTTAAATTCTCATTTCTAAACTATTTAAACAGTTATTGTAAAAAATATAATTCTGTATGTTGCTAACAAGCATCCGAAAATAATTCAGGTTCCTTTAATAGTTAGTTTCTGCTATTTAGCTTTAACCGTATGTACTTGGCGATGAAGAATACTAGAAAACTCATCGGCAAAATTCTCGTATCGACCAACCAACATTTCAACCCTGGCTGAGTAACGGTTGTAGGCAATAACAGCCGGGATTGCGGCAAATAAACCCATGGCTGTTGCTATCAAGGCCTCAGAAATCCCCGGGGCGACCGAAGCTAGTGTCGCTTGATGTACATTGACTAAGCCACGAAAAGAATTCATGACACCCCACACTGTGCCGAACAAGCCTACATAAGGACTGACTGATCCAACATTAGCTAAAAAAGGCAGGCTTTTCTCTAAGTATTCTTCTTCTCTTGCTAACGCCACTCGCATGGCGCGCTCGGCCCCCGCAATAACCACTTCCGATTCAATCGTGCCCTGCTGTCGCAACCGCGAAAACTCTTTAAAACCTGCTCGAAAAATCAACTCCAAACCCTCAATCGATTCCGTCTCCGCACGTGCACTACCCGTACGATATAGCTGGCCCAAATCGACACCCGACCAGAATTCATCTTCAAAAGCCAACAACTCACGATTCGCCCGGCGGTATACGCTACCGCGCTGAATAATCATTGTCCAAGAAACTATTGAGGCAAGAGCCAGAGACGCCATGACAAACTGAACGATGAAACTGGCTTCGACCACCAGGCTCCAAATTGGTTGGGGTTCACCCACTACGTGACTCCTTTATGTTAAAAACATACTTTCTAGCCAAAATCAGTTGCAGATGCAACGCCAACAAACACATTTTTCTTTGGCCTGTTTTTTCTTAAATCAAATATTCACTTTACTGTAATACGCAGGCTATGAGAATTTTTTTTTGTCAATTTAATTACATGACCTACTTACTTTTGATTAAAACCTGATTCACTATTCAGTACTCAACTTTTGATGCAGCTCCAATGGCATTGCGACAGGTTTTCGATCCTCGCGAGTAACACCGGCCACCTTAATCGTACCATCGCAGATAACTTTGTCACCACAAAGCACTACTTGTTCAAAAACCACAGCCGCTTTGCCAACTTTTAGCACTTTAGCACTGACCAACAGCAAATCATCTAATTGTGCGCCTGCACGATAGTTCACATTTAGCGAATGCACGACAAACATAAGCTCATCGGCAAAAATAGCCGCCTTGCTAAAACCAAGATTGCGCATAAGCTCTGTTCGAGCTCGCTCCATAAACTTAAGATAATTAACGTAGTAAACAATCCCTCCCGCATCGGTATCTTCAATATAAACCCGCAAGGAAATTTCAGTTTGTATCGTTGGTGGAGGGCTTGATGGAAGAGTTGATGAAGTGCTTGACGATGTCTCCACCCCTGCCATTTCATCCGACACTATAATCGTTCCTTTGATCAAGCCGCTGGCTGTTTATTTTTTTTCGTCGACCCGCTAATGATTGCCTTATTTTCATAGTGTTTATTTTAAAAATCCTCGCGCTGTGGAAACGCTACATTAAAATGTTCGAAAGCGCGACGTGTCGCCACTCGCCCTCTTGGCGTCCGCTGAATAAAACCTTGCTGAATCAAAAAAGGTTCTAATACATCTTCTATCGTCGTACGTTCTTCGCTAATAGCAGCCGATAAGTTATCAACGCCCACAGGGCCACCATCAAACTTTTCTATTATGGTTAACAATAAACGTCGATCCATATGATCAAAGCCCAATGGATCAATATTAAGCACGTTTAACGCACTATCAGCCACTTCTACCGTTACCACTCCATCGTATTTAACGTCAGCAAAATCACGAACTCTTCGCAACAGTCGATTGGCTATACGCGGAGTGCCTCGTGAGCGTTTCGCTATTTCTTCGGCGCCACTGTCTTCGATTTCGACCCCAAGTAACGAGCCTGCACGTCGAACGATACTCTGCAGCTCTTCGAGCTCGTAAAATTCTAAACGCTGAACAATACCAAAACGATCCCGCAGTGGTGAAGTCAAGGACCCCGCTCTCGTTGTAGCACCCACCAAAGTGAACGGCGGCACGTCGAGCTTAATAGATCGTGCAGAAGGTCCTTCACCAATAATAATATCGAGCTGGTAGTCTTCCATTGCAGGGTAAAGAATTTCTTCGACGACGGGGCTAAGGCGATGAATCTCGTCAATAAACAATACGTCACCACGGTTTAAATTTGTCAGCATGGCCGCCAAATCACCCGGCCGTTCTAATACTGGGCCCGAAGTGGAGTGGAGTCCAACGTCAAGCTCGTTAGCAATAATATTTGCTAAGGTTGTCTTGCCAAGGCCTGGAGGGCCAAATATCAACGTATGATCTAACGGCTCGCCTCGATTTCTCGCCGCAGAAATAAACACTTCCATTTGCTCGTGCACGGCTCGTTGACCGATATAATCAGCAAGCAGCTGTGGTCTCAACGCACGATCGTGCTGAAACTCTTCGTCCGAAGAATCCCCTGCAATAAGTCGATCCGCTTCTATCATCTGGGTTCCTACCTTGTGTGCGGCATAAAGCTATCAATTCAGATCTAACAGTTGTCCGAAACTAACCACTTACCATTGCTTTCAATGCGGCTCTTATCGCGTCTTCACTACTCGACATTGCACTTAAGTCCAGCCTTGCTAATGCTTTACTGGCCTCAACCGGTTTGTAGCCCAAGGAAACCAATGCCGTTTCGGCATCTGCCAACATTTTAGACCTACTCACCGCTGAGCCGTCGGTGGTGCGACCGTCGACATCCAACAGCTCTCCATTACTTAACACGTCCTCAGAATGCCATTCTTGTAATCGGTCTTTCATTTCAACGATGAGTCGCTCGGCCGTCTTTTTGCCGATGCCGGGCAAACGGATTAATGAGGCAACATCATTGGCCAGTATACAGCGGCTAAAGGATACCGCGTCGATACCCGACAATATAGTGATAGCTAGCTTCGGTCCTACACCGTTGACTTTTATCAACGATCGAAAAAGTTGTCGTTCTGAAGATTCAGCAAAACCATAAAGCAGTTGCGCGTCTTCTCGTACGACAAAGTGAATCAGCAATTTGATATCGCTACCAATCGCTGGTAGTGCGGCAAAGGTATTTAATGAAGCCTGTACCTCGTAGCCAACTCCATTCACATTCAGTACTAACATAGGTGCAGATTTATCGACGATAGACCCGACTAAAAAACTAATCATAAAGGCATGTCTCTTTAGACTGAGGGTTAAGCGAACAATTAGACCACTTGCGGATAACCCAATCACCCACCCAGCAAGCAAATTTACAAAGCTTTGGCAAATAATTTGGCGCTATAGGCATGACAAAGGGCAATCGCTAAAGCATCAGCGGCATCTTCGGCAGGTGATTTATTCAACTTGAGTAATCTGACTATCATATCTTGTACCTGGATTTTGTCGGCGGCTCCAGATCCGGTTACTGCTTGCTTCACCGAACGCGCAGCATATTCAGCCAGCGGAATATCGGCCACGGAAATCGCTAGCATGGCAGCACCACGAGCATGACCCAACTTGAGCGCAGAATTTGCGTTTTTACCGACGAACACTTGCTCGATGGCCGCTTGTTCAGGCGAAAACTCTGCTATGAGCTCACCGATGCTAGAAAATATAATACCTAAGCGTGTCGAAAGATCTTTTTGCGGCAAACGAATGCAACCACTAGCAACGTACGAGGGCTGCGTACCACCATCACCCATAGTAATAACGCCGTAGCCAGTAGTACGTGAACCGGGATCAATACCAAGAATAATACTCATAACATGTATAAACGGACACCTAATTACAAAGCCATTGATTATACCGAGCCCGTACTGATTTGCACCAACCTATCCTTCAAGCCGATAAATGATCTGCTTGAGTAACAAAATTTACAGTACTAATTAAGAGCTAAGAGGATCCGGGCAAAAGTAGCCACTTCAGGTTAAATAAGGTGACCTATCGAGCAGGTAGGATTAGGAAAAAGGGGGAAGTTGAACCTATATTTATTGCAGAATACGCAAAATCGACAATCTGCCTCGATTATCATAAGAAGCCCACCAACAGCACGTACCAACCAGGAAGCGCCATGCCGTCAGCAAGCTTTCATAGCTTAAGATTAGATCATTTTTTGAACAATGCAACTTATTATTTTACTTAAGCCCGCAACCACTACATTAACTGGTCAAGTACAGAATCGGGAAAATCGGCATTAGTATAAACGTTTTGGACGTCATCGAGATCTTCTAACGCGTCAATTAATCCGATGATTTTTTCAGCCGACGGCAAGTCTTGCTCGACTTTTAAGGACGCTATCATTGCCACTTCACCCGTTTCCGGGGTAAAACCTGCTGCCACTAAACTATCTTTAATCGTGAGAAAGTTCTCCCAAGGCGTTAAAACTTCTATTGAACCGTCATCGTGTGACACCACGTCGTCAGCACCCGCCTCTATTGCCGCATCCATAACCGCTTCTTCATCAGTACCCGGAGCAAAAAACATCTGACCGGTTCGAGTAAATAAATAAGCCACCGAACCATCTGTGCCCAGATTTCCACCCCGCTTGGTAAAAGCGTGACGAACTTCGCCGACGGTTCGATTGCGGTTATCGGTCATGCACTCTACTAATATCGCGACACCCCCTGCCCCGTAACCCTCGTAGGTGAGCTCCTCCATATTATCGGCTTCGTCATTACCGGCACCGCGAGCTATCGCTTTATCAATGGTATCGCGCTTCATATTTGCGCCGAGAGCTTTGTCGATAACCGCCCGTAACCTGGGATTATCATCGGCGTTAGGCCCACCGTGACGCGCGGCAATGACAATTTCGCGAATGATCTTGGTGAAAACCTTGCCCCGTTTGGCATCCTGCGCCGCCTTTCGGTGCTTAATATTGGCCCACTTACTATGACCTGCCATGTTCTACTCCATTACTCTTTAAACGGTACTCGCTGGTAAAAACCATCAACGGTATTAAAACGAATGACTATATCGGGCCGAAGAATAAGCTGAGGGCTCCATTAAGCGGAAGGCTCCATTAAGCTAAGGGCTCTTCGCCAGCATGCAGTTCTTTTGCCACCGAGGCCTCTTTGTGTCGCAGCTTTATATTAAGTTCGCGCAGTTGTTTATTATCGGCAACACCCGGCGCCTCAGTCATCACACAAGCTGCTGATTGCGTTTTTGGAAAAGCGATAACGTCACGAATGGAGCTTGCCCCTGTCATCAGCATCACCAATCGATCGAGACCAAATGCTAAGCCCCCATGCGGCGGCGCACCATATTTTAACGCATCGAGTAAAAAGCCAAATTTTTCTTGCGCCTGCTCGCTATCAATACCGAGCAAAGAAAACACTACCGATTGCATTTCGGCCTGATGAATACGAATAGAGCCACCGCCCATTTCAGTACCGTTGAGTACAACATCATAGGCTAACGATAAAGCATTACCAGGGTCCGCTTGAAGCTCTGCCGGAGTGCACGATGGGGCAGTAAACGGATGATGCAACGCTGTCCAGCCACCCGCATCATCTTTTTCAAACATTGGAAAATCAACTACCCATAATGGCGCCCACTCACAAGTATACAAGTTAAGGTCTTCACCCAATTTGCAGCGCAACGCCCCTAATGCTTCATTCACCACATTCGTTTTATCGGCGCCAAAGAAAATGATATCGCCATCGTTAGCCTCTAATCGCTCCATCAATACCATAACTGTTTCATCTGGCATAAACTTGAGGATCGGCGATTGCAAACCTTCAACGCCGGCGGCTAGATCGTTCACTTTGACCCACGCCAAACCTCTAGCACCATAAATACTCACAAACTTGGTGTAACCGTCAATTTCTTTGCGGCTTATCTTGCTGCCACCGGGTACTTTTAACGCGGCTACGCGTCCCTCGGGGTCGTTCGCAGGACCGTTAAATACTTTAAAGTCTACCACTGCCATTAAGTCGCTAACGTCTACCAATTTTAGCGGGATACGCAAATCCGGTTTGTCGCTACCGTAATCTCGCATGGCCTCGGCGTAAGGCATTTTAGCAAAAGCGTCGAACTTAACATCGAGAACTTCGGCAAATACCTCGGTAATCAGCCGTTCTGCAATGCCCATGATTTCATCTTGATTTAAAAACGATGTTTCAATGTCGATTTGAGTGAACTCGGGCTGTCGATCAGCTCGCAGGTCTTCATCCCGAAAGCATCGAGCGATTTGGTAGTATCGATCAAATCCCGAAACCATCAGTAATTGTTTGAACAGTTGCGGTGACTGCGGTAAGGCGAAAAATTTTCCTTCGTGTGTCCGACTGGGAACCAGGTAATCTCGCGCCCCTTCTGGCGTAGCGCGCGTAAGAATAGGGGTTTCTATATCAAAAAAACCTTCGCGATCTAGAAAACTACGAATCAAGGTTGAAACCTGCGAGCGCATGCGCAGCTTCTGCTGCATATCGCTGCGGCGTAAATCTAAATAACGATGTTTAAGGCGAATATCCTCACTCACATTGGTAAATTCATCTAACTGAAACGGAGGCGTTTCAGCCGCATTCAGAATTTCTAACGACTTGGCGTAAATCTCGACTTCTCCAGTCACCATCTCGGGATTAATCGTTTCGTCAGAGCGAGCTCTAACAACACCTGTCACTTGCAGAACATATTCTCCGCGCACTTTGTCAGCTAACGCAAAATGCTCCCCCGCATCGGGATCGAAAACGACTTGCACAATGCCCTCGCGATCGCGTAAATCAATAAATATAACTCCACCGTGATCGCGGCGGCGATCGACCCAACCACAAAGTGAAACTTCACTGCCTACTTGGTCTCGGTTAATCTGCCCGCAATAATTGCTGCGTTGAGCACTTTTACCGAAATTGCTGGTTAAATCTGTCAAGGAAACCTCTTATTAAATCTATCGTAATTAATGTCTGGTCTTATGATACGTCGCGTAATAATGACTGCTAATTTCATACTAAGCAAAAACAGCTTTGCCATCGACGTGGCTATAGCTATATTAGTTACTAGCCTTAGCAGTACTGCTAGAGCTAGCAGAAGAACCCGAGCTCTTCTTGGTTGAACTCTCTTTTGTCGAAGTCGATTTTGCACCATCAGAGCTAGCCGATGAGGACTCTTTGTTAGCATTTCCACCGGAATCATTATTTGCGGGCTTATTAGCATTTTTGAAATCCGTCTCGTACCAACCACTCCCTTTTAACTTAAATGCGGCAGCCGAAACCAACTTGGTCAAAGTTGATTTTCCACAAGACGGGCAATCAGTTAAGGGGGCGTCAGCCATCTTTTGTAGGGCTTCCATCTTATGATCGCAAGACCCACATTGGTATTCATATATCGGCATAACGAGTAGCTCTCCACACATTCTAAAATTTAAATTATCGTACTACACAAAATTTCATTTACTTTTAATTGCAACTTTTCGCCATCAATTCTAGGCGCATCACCATCTCTTGAAATTCGACAGTTTCAAGTTCTCTAGGAAATAGAAACGTCTTAGAAGCCAATGACAACGTACCTTTGGCTTCTATCTAAAGGAGTTCACTCAGTGAATTTCTGGTTCGGTAAGACGGGAAAGAACCGTACACGGTAAAACTATCAATTGAGTTTATATCTCGGCGTCCATGCGTTAAGCGAGCGGTATTATACTCTATGTTGCTTATCTGGTTAAATCCCGAATTTATGTCTCTAAGAGTAAAGTCAACTGCTATCCAGTGACCGTAACAACTGTGATCACAATAACCCAACCCTCATAAACCCTCGGCTTTATCACCACGAGGCTTATATTTGCCGGGCAATACGCCTAAAACAAGGGGACCCTCGTCACTCTCGGACTTATCTTCTCATTAGCCGGCTTGATTTCCATGGAATTTACCTTGTTTGTCAAACTGAGTATGACGCCAATGGGTCCTAGCTGACCCACTACAGACAAGGAGTATGAAGCCAAATTCTAACTTTCAAGAATTTGGTGCCAGCGCTAGTCACTGAATCGGCTAATAATGATATTTGATTTACTAATGTTTCTAATAGAAATCTAACAACCCAAAACCCTTTTCCCAGCGCAGTTATAGAACAAATTCAATATTGCTGTCGAAATCGATACATAATTCGCAATATATGCAAAAAAACCGTAAAAATAAGGCCTTTTTTTGTTGCCAGAGTTTCTTCTTTTAGATATATATACCCACGCTGTTTTACAACTTTGAATTAGCACTTTATTTTATTTTAAAATAAGCCTATTTTTACAGCTTATTTTGCTAAGGTGCGCAGTCAAAGTATGGCACAAACAAACCCAGCGCAAGCTGAACTTAAGAATCTGCATTAACTGAACATATGAGGAGCAACCATGGCTGCTAAAAAATCTGCTGCTAAAAAACGTCCTGCCAAAAAGGCAACTAAAGCGGCTGCAAAGCCTGCTGCTGGAAAGGCAATCACCGCACGCTACAGTAAAACTCAAATCTTAACTGAAATTGCAGAATCAACGGATCTTAGCCGTAAGCAAGTAGGTGCGGTCATCGATGAATTGTCATCATTGATCGAAAGGCACATCAAAAAACGCGCCTGTGGCGAGTTTGTTCTGCCTGGCATGATGAAAATTTTGACCGTGAAAAAGCCTGCCCGTAAGGCTCGCAAGGGTATTAACCCATTCACTGGCGAAGAAACCATGTTTAAAGCCAAACCCGCAAGCATTCAAGTGAAAGTCCGCCCATTAAAGAAACTGAAAGAAATGGCTGTCTAATTTAGTTCAAATTGAACAGCTATCGTTATTTTAGAATACCTTTTGTTTTTCTTGGCGTTCTCTAATACGAAAATCCAAAAACCGGGGCGCGGATTTTCCAGCCCTGGTTTTTGTTTCGCCTCAATTATCCATTTATTCCAGGGCTCCGTTCACAGAATCTGATAGCCAGCGGCCTTTCCCCCAAGAACCGAACCATGACGACCCTTGTTACATCTTTTATTTTCATTAAAGAAATAATTCTCCGCCACAATTCTGCCACAACAAGTAGAAAATTTTATGCGCACAAGCCAACTATTGATATCCACATTAAAAGAAACTCCTGCAGAAGCAGAGGTGATCAGCCACCAACTCATGCTCCGTGCCGGTATGATTAGAAAGTTGGCTTCGGGCCTTTATACTTGGCTGCCGCTAGGACTCAGAGTGCTGCGAAAAATTGAAGCTATCGTCCGAGAAGAAATGAACAAAAGTGGTGCGCAAGAAATGCTAATGCCCATGGTCCAACCTGCGGAACTGTGGGAAGAGTCTGGCCGCTGGAATCAGTACGGAGCAGAGCTGTTACGCATTCACGACCGCCACAAGCGTGCTTTTTGCCTAGGGCCAACACACGAAGAAGTGATTACCGATTTAGTCCGTAATGAAATTCACAGCTATAAACAATTACCTATTAACCTTTATCAAATTCAAAGTAAGTTTCGCGACGAAATTCGACCTCGCTTTGGCGTCATGCGAGCCCGGGAATTTATCATGAAAGATGCTTACTCATTCCACGTAAATCAAGAATCGCTGGAACAAAGCTATCAGGTGATGCACAGCACGTATACTTCGATATTTACCCGTATCGGCCTTAACTTTCGTGCGGTGATTGCCGATACGGGGTCGATTGGCGGCAGCACAAGCCATGAGTTTCATGTCCTGGCTGATTCCGGCGAAGACGATATAGCGTTTAGTAACAGCAGTGACTATGCCGCCAATGTAGAACAATCCGAAGCACTGCCGCCCAATCCCTCTAAAGAGGACCCCACAGAATTAACAGAAATTGCCACGCCACAGGTTAAATCTATTGCCGAGGTCGTCGATCATCTCAACGTTAGTGCTGAGAAGACAGTAAAAACCTTAATTGTAAACGCCGACGTAAAATTTAGCTCATCGCCACTGATAGCTTTAGTATTGCGCGGCGACCATCAATTGAATGAAATTAAAGTAGAAAAACTCGACTTGGTTGCCACCCCGTTAACACTGGCAAGCGAAGAAGAAATATTGGCTAGCCTTGACTGCGGCTCAGGCTCGATTGGCCCCGTCAACCTCAAAATACCTACTATCGTAGATCACGCCGCGGCCGCTCTAACGAATTTTTTTTGTGGCGCTAACAAGGACGGTTTTCATTACACTGGCACACAATGGGGTCGCGATGCTAAGCCTGATTTAGTCACTGACATTCGCTGCGTCGTCAACGGCGACCCAAGCCCCGATGGTCAAGGTGAATTAATGATTAAACGCGGTATCGAAGTAGGCCATATTTTTCAACTCGGTCAAAAATATAGTGAGGCTCTAAAAGCCACCGTGCTCGATGAAAAGGGCAAAAGTCAGACGGTGTTTATGGGTTGTTATGGAATTGGTGTATCAAGAGTCATGGCCGCGGCAATCGAACAAAACTATGATGACAACGGCATTATATGGCCGTCCGCTATAGCCCCCTTTCAGCTTGTACTGATACCTATCAATATGAAAAAGTCACCCGCCGTACAAGAGCTGGCTGAAAAGCTTTATCAGCAATGTCTCGATAACAATATAGATGTCCTGTTAGACGATAGAGATGGAAGGCCCGGCGTCAAATTTGCCGATATGGAATTAATCGGCATTCCACATCGCTTGGTAATCGGTGATAAAGGCTTAGAACGCGGCATGCTGGAATATCGCTCTCGTCGAGCAACAGAAAATACAGATATCCCTATTAATGACGCCATCGACTACATAATTAATGAAATTCGCTAGCGAGTTATTTACATCGACGACAGAAACCAAGTCTGGCATCTGCTGCCATGACTGTTAACCATTAATTGTGCTTTGTGACGCCATGCGAATAATCCTGATTTTTTTTATTATGTTCATTTCGTACGGTATTTTACCTGCCGCCGCTAACGACCGTAGCCAACAGATTAGTGATGCCGAGCTCAAGGATTTTCTAAAACAAAATATAGGTCAACAATCCAGTCTACAAGACAAATTTGATGCCGAAGTTTGGCTACTCGGAATGAAATCGCGAATGCAACGCTATAAAGTCCGTAACGATGAAACACATGAAATACTCCAAATCGTTTATCGAGAAGCAAGCCAGAGTGGATTGCCGCCCGATTTAGTTCTAGCGGTTATAGCGATTGAAAGTAGCTTTAAACCCTTTGCCATTTCATCCGCCGGCGCGCAGGGTCTAATGCAGGTCATGCCTTTTTGGAAACTCGAAATTGGCCGTCCAGACGACAACCTAACCAATATCAGCACTAATATTCGCTATGGCTGCAAAATATTGGAGTTTTATCTACAAAAAGAAAAGGGAAACGTAGATAAAGCTCTCGCCCGATATAACGGCAGTGTGGGCAAAACTACTTACTCCGAAAAAGTACTCGTTAACTGGGAACAGTATTGGCGCAGTGGAAGACTGTGATCAATAACAGCCAAATCACCGACAAACTGCAACTAAGGTCATTGAGGTCAATACAGTTAGACGTAATGTAAGATCGTCAGCCCTCACAATCGCGCGTTGACTTCTCCATCGATACAGATCCAAATAATTGCAACTCATTGACTTAGGCAAAGGTTCTATTTTTATCTATACTCAAACAACGAGCTGGACTAGGTTATGGAAAGTAATGGCTTTTAATACCTTGGTGCAGCCGACCTAGAAGGATGGGTAAGCCACTGTTTAATAAGGGCTTATTAAGGATTTTGATGACGAAAGTAAGACGAAACAAGTGGAGCTGCACGCTGTTATTAGGTTTTGTAGCGTCACTAAGCCAGTATGCACTGGCCACAAAAGTTGACACAGTTCTCAACGGTACTACGTTGCCCGCCGCTTATGCAAGCTCGTCCACTCCGCTATCGGTTGTCAAAATAAGTAGTGCTGACGACATTACCATAGAAGCGACCATCGAAACCAAGGGAGCTGTATTGCCATTGGCTATAGCCCAACAGAATAGCATTAGTAGCCTTAAGAGTAATGATTCTGCCGCTGCCGTCGCTAAAGCAGAACAACGAGGGTTATTTCGTATCTACCGATCTAATTTGCTTAAGAAAACATACCAGCACGTCATTTATCCCGAATCTGCAATCGACAGAAATCAAACAGGCGATGTGATACTAAAAATCACTATTACCCGCGACGGCAAGATCAAAACTGTTGACTATCATAAACGCGCCGAGTACAACTCTTTGAACAAGGCCGCCACTAAGGCGGTATACAATGCAAAGCCCTTTCCTGTAGCACCATCGCAACTCAAGGGTGAAACGTTTGAAGTCATTATGCCCATTAAATTTCGTCTAGCAGGCTAGCCTGCTCAATACTAAAACGAAAACACGGCAATAAAAACCGCGCTCTTCTCTTTACCCCAATCTACTCCAATTTACCCCAATTTTTATAGCGTATACAAATTAGCGCTATAATCCTCTTCTGCTGATTGCGTTCAGTCAACTAATCTAACTGCAACGAAATAAACCCCAAAACCCGGTCAGTCGTTGCGCATGGTTAAAATCAATATACTACGGCCATTACAATGAACAAAAATCTTGCTTTCAATAATACCTTTGCGCTATTAGGGCCTGCTTTTTCCACCGCGACGTCAGCTACTGCAATCGAAAACCCGCAATGGGTAATTCGAAATACCACCTTGGCTAGCCAGCTTAATCTAGAGTTACATACTGCTGAAGATAATCAGTATCTCAAGCCCTTCAGTGGCAATGGTGTTATTGAAGGTAGTGAACCTGTGGCTATGGTCTATTCAGGGCACCAGTTTGGCCACTATGTGAATCAGTTAGGTGATGGTCGAGGCTTATTGTTGGGGGAAATTGAAACCCCAACGGGAAAATGGGATATACACCTAAAAGGCGCTGGCCCGACTGCTTATTCTCGCATGGGCGACGGCCGAGCAGTACTACGCTCCTGCATACGGGAATATCTAGGCAGCGAAGCGTTACATGCGCTTGGCGTTCCCACCACTCGAGCTCTATGCATCACTACTGGAGACGAGACTGTCTGGCGCGAAACAAAAGAGCACGCTGCCATGCTGTTACGTGTCGCACGCAGCCATATACGCTTTGGCAGCTTTGAGTTTTTTCACTATAACAAGCAAATAGAGCAAGTTAAACAACTGGCCGATTACTGTATTGATCAATACTTCCCAGACATCGTAGAAACATGCGACAGTAATTGCTATGCCAGCTTTCTTACTCACGTCGTAAAGCGAACGGCTACAATGATCGCACACTGGCAATCCATCGGTTTTGCCCACGGCGTCATGAACACCGATAACATGTCAATTCTAGGGGATACCTTTGACTTTGGTCCCTACGGTTTTTTAGATGATTACGAAGAAGGATTTATTTGCAACCACTCCGACCCCTCAGGCCGATATGCATTTAACGCACAACCTAGTGTCGCCTTATGGAATTTAAATGCACTGGCTCGTTCGCTGTCGTCTCTAATAAACGAACGAGAAATAAAAACCGCGCTGGAAAGTTATCAATATGAATTGCTTAACTATTATTCTGGTTTTATGCGTGCAAAACTCGGACTTGAAGAAAAGCAAGACAACGACCAATCATTATGCAACGAGCTACTTCAGTTAATGCAAGCCTCATCAGCTGACTTTAGCAATACTTTTCGAGCGCTGGGCACTGTTCAGGTCGAAGATAAATCTCATCCACTTCGCAACCATTTTATAGACCGCAAACAATTCGATGCATGGTTATGCAAATATCAACAACGACTAAAGAGTGAGCACCGAAGCGTAACTGATCGACATCAGTTAATGAATCAAATTAATCCAAAATATATTTTGAGGAATTATTTAGCCCAACAAGCCATAGAGCAGGCTGAGAATGGTGACTTTAGTGGACTAGAGAAACTGGTTAAGCTGTTGAGCAGACCTCATGATGAACAGCCAGAATTTGAAAGCTACGCAAAATCGCCCCCGAGCTGGGGTAAGCGTATTTCAGTTAGCTGCTCATCATAATAATAACATGGCGACAATATAGCGACAATGCAACAACGATATAACGACAATGGCACTCGAGCCAGACAAAATTATTTGCTGGCACGAGTGCCAAATCACTTACTTATTTAGCGATTCCATTAAATCGTTAGCTTGTGACTTCGCATCGTCTAGCTGATTTTCGACTTCACTACCATCGACACTGTCGACCAAATTAGACGCCGCATTTTCTGCCGAATCGGCTGCATTACTGACCATTTCGCCCGCACTATCGACAACATTGCTAACAGCCTCCCCGGCATCTTCCGCGACGTCCTTAGCCGCATTCACCGCACTATTGGCCGCGTCCTTAGCTCCACCCAAAGCGCCACTCATGCTATCTAACGCACTATCCATAGCGCCAGAGGCCTTTGCTGCAGCTGAATCGTCACCATTTTCTCCATCGCTACAAGCGACCATAACGATCGCGAGAAAAATTGCGCTAACTGTCTGTAATAAAAGTTTCATATTGTTACCCTAAGTTTTTGTTTTGGTTAATCTAAAGCCCAAAGTTTGTTAGTCTACTGCATTCGATAAGTCCGAACTAACTTGCAGTAGTTGGATTTCACCCTTCCAATGATTAGTACAGTCATCGCCCCGCACTCTCAGTAAAGACACAACGTCTTTAATTTCATGGCAATTACTCATCTCATGATAATTCAACTATGGTTAATGAAGGGAAGCTAAAAGTGTGCAGTGGGTCACACTTTTAGCTTCTGATGTTAGTGGGTGTTATTCAACCACTTACCTTGGCCAGGTGGAATTTTCTTTGTACACTGACAAACCGATCTTGCAAAAACATTGGGAACCCGAAACCTCTGGCGCTAAGGCAACTACGGTCAATCAATGCCCATTGAAGAATGAAAACAATGGCATTCTCAACACCCGTCGAACGGATCATCACTCTGCTGATCGCACAGCTGTTCACTCTGCTGACACCATAAATACTAATACAAAAGATCACAAAAGCTTAGATTCAGCATCAAATACCAAATACCAAATACCAATTGCCCTAAAAATAACCGCTCTATTTGTTCTACCTCTTCTATTAGGCATGAGCGCCCTGAGCTACATCATGCTTGAGACCCATAGAGCGTTTCAGAATGAACAAATGGATAAATTTGCTCAACTCATTACCGGGCAATTAGCGGCCAGTGCAATAGAACCCCTCTTCGCTGATGCCAATATGGAATTAGGCGTACTAGTTAACCAGGTCTCGCTTGATGATGCTTTAGCTGGAGTCGGTATTTACAGCCACCAAGGAGAACCCATTGCTTTATCGGGTCTATTACCTTCAGCGAAAAATATTGATTTCGTTAAAAAGAAGTCTCTGATACCAGCAGAATTTCTTAGCGGCGAAACTCAAGCTCTATTCAACAGTGGCATTATTTACTCCACGCCAATCCGTTTTCGTATGGTGACAGGTGGCTATGCCATTGTCGTGTTTAATCCATCGTCATCACTAACTGACGGCGTCGACAAAATGGCCTACGCGCTGATTAGCAGCACCCTCATTTTGTTTATTTTATTGAGTGTGATTATATTCTTTATGAGCCGCCGCGTAGCCGCTCCCATTAAAACAATCGCCGATGCAACAGCTGGTTTCAACAGTGGTAAATTTGATTTTATTCCTGAACGACGCAACGATGAGTTAGGTCAGCTAATAAAGTCTATTAATCGTATGAGTCAAGGTTTAGCCAAAAAATCTCAAGTAGAAACTGTTTTAGCAAAATTTCTCGCGCCCGACATTGCGGATAAAATCATCAATGAACTGGACACCGTCAAACTATCGGGTGAAAACGTTGAAGCTACCGCACTGTTTGCCGACATCGTCGGCTTTACGAATATGTCAGAATCACTTTCACCACAAGAGGTTAGCGAACTTCTCAATGAATATTTTGGGTACTACGCTTCCTGCGCCAAGTTAT
This sequence comes from Gammaproteobacteria bacterium, assembly GCA_024280785.1. Classification (GTDB taxonomy): domain Bacteria; phylum Pseudomonadota; class Gammaproteobacteria; order Pseudomonadales; family UBA7434; genus UBA7434. The sequence continues at coordinate 1,169 of JAJRPK010000188.1, read as the reverse complement.
ATTTTGGCACCGTAGATAAATTTCTTGGCGACTGCGTGATGATTATATTTGGTGCCGCCAAGCATGACCCACAGCACCAATACCATGCCGTAGCTTGCGCGTTACTGATGCAACAGCTGACCGACAGAGTAAATCAAGATCGAATCAGTAAAGGAAAATTTGCGGTGCATCTACGCATCGGCATAAACAGCGGAAAAATGATGGCGGGCTTACTGGGCTCGCAAGATCGCATGGAATATACGGTCATTGGGGATGCAGTAAATTTAGCGTCCAGACTATGTAACGAAGCAGAAAAGAATCAGGTCATTATTCAGCAAGACTGTTACACCTCGCTGAAGCCTCATTACAAGATGCAAGTCGATGGCGAAAAAAACATAAAAATAAGGGGTAAAAAAGATCCCGTATCAATTTACAACGTCACTCATATTTCGCAAAGCCGTAGCAGTGGCAACGCAGCCTTAATCGATGATCTAATGAAAAATATTCAGGGTCAACGTCAATAACCACCCCGCAGTTAAAGTGAACCACCACCGACATTAGTGCTCCCGTGTAGATCTAAACTCAACGTCAGGCCAACGCTCTTGTGTTAATGCCAAATTCACGCGGGTAGGCGCCAAATAACTTAAATAACCACCGCCATCTATCGCTAAATTATCAGCTTGTTTTCTCTTGAATTCCTCAAACATTTTGTCGTCTTCACAAGACACCCAATGCGCCGTAAAAACGTTAACGGGTTCATAGATGCACTCAACTTTATACTCATCTTTTAAACGGTAGCTAACTACTTCAAACTGCAGAACTCCCACCGCACCGACAATTAAATCGTTATTGTTCATTGGCATAAAGACCTGAGTAGACCCCTCTTCGGCCAACTGCTGCAACCCTTTTTGTAGTGCTTTAGTTTTCAGCGGATCTTTTAATCTTACTCTTTTAAAAAGTTCTGGCGCAAAATGAGGAATACCCGTAAATTTAAGTATTTCTCCTTCCGTAAAGGTATCGCCGATTTGAATACTACCGTGATTGTGTAGACCAATAATATCTCCCGACATCGCCACATCTACCGTTTCACGCTCACCCGCCTTAAAGGTAACCGCATCGGCAATTTTTACGTCCTTCTTTAATCGCACATGTCGCATTTTTAAGCCTTTGGTGTACGACCCTGAACAAAT
>JAJRPK010000187.1 GCA_024280785.1 Gammaproteobacteria bacterium | reverse complement strand
GCATTGATCCTACACTCGATAGCATGTCCTTTAAATTCGATGTCTTCTTGGCGCATAGACAATGGATTGCCAGATGCAATCAATAGTTGTTCTTTTACAATATCGACACCGGTAATCCACTCTGAAACAGGGTGTTCAACTTGAACACGTGTGTTCATTTCAATGAAGAAAAATCCACCGTCTTCGTACAAAAACTCAAAGGTTCCTGCTCCGCGGTAGCCAATTTGAAGGCACGCATTAATGCAGGCTTGAGCGACTTCTTCCCGCAAGTTGTCCGGGATGAGAGGTGCAGGGGCTTCTTCGATGACTTTTTGATGTCGACGCTGTAAAGAGCAGTCGCGGTCGCCCAGATGAACAGCGTTACCCTGCCCATCGGCCAATACTTGAATCTCTACATGGCGAGGGTTGCTGAGAAACTTTTCTAAATATACTGTGTCATCGCCAAAGGCTGCTTTAGCTTCGGCCTTGGTCAGCGCGATCGAATCTATTAGTTCAGCCGGGTCTTCGACGACTCTCATCCCTCTGCCTCCACCGCCTGCAGCCGCTTTAATAATGACGGGGTAGCCAATGTTCTTGGCGGTAGTCAGTGACTTGTCTTCGTCGGCCGTCAGCGGGCCGTCAGATCCCGGTACAGTTGGAACGCCAGCCTCTTGCATTTTTTTGATCGCGGCGACTTTGTCGCCCATAATGCGAATAGTTTCAGCTTTTGGACCGATAAAAACAAAGCCACTTTTTTCGACTTGCTCGGCAAACTCGGCATTTTCTGCTAAGAATCCATAGCCCGGATGAATGCCGTCGGCCTCAGTAACCTCGGCCGCACTGATAATGGCGTGACTGCTGAGGTAGCTTTCTGCCGACGAAGCGGGGCCAATGCAGACTGCTTCGTCGGCCAAACGCACGTGCATAAGGTCAGCATCAGCAGTACTGTGTACGGCGACGGTTTTAATACCGAGCTCGTTACAAGCTCGTAAAATTCTTAATGCGATTTCGCCACGATTGGCAATAACGACTTTATTTAGCATCGGGATAAGTCCTGTGGGTGGCTACTAATTATTCTACTTAGGCGACAAACGATAATATCGTTTGGTTTAAGCAATAATTATCAGCTCTTGATCAAACTCTACAGGCTCGCCATCTTTAACGAGAATCGCTTCGATAACACCGGTTTTGTCGGTTTCAATGGGGTTCATCATCTTCATCGCCTCGACAATACAGATTACATCGCCTTGCTTCACGCTTTGGCCGACAGTGACAAAAGGCGCGGTATCCGGTGATGGTGATTGATAGAAGGTCCCGACCATTGGAGATTTAACCGCATGATTAGTTGGCGCAGGAGCGGTGGCTATCGGTGCTTCTGCGGGTACGGCTGCCGCCGATGCGGCGGGGGCTGCTGCAAGAGGCGCGACAGCAGCGGGTGCAACGGGTATTGGGGCAGCAACTAAGGGAGCTGCGGGTACGCCGCGGCTGATACGAACCGACTCTTCACCCTCCTTAATTTCAATTTCTTGTACATTAGATTCTTCGAGTAACTCGATTAACTTTTTTACTTTTCTAATATCCATTGTTAGGTCTCGTGTATTTTGCCCGAAATATGTGCCGGTGGTTTATCTGTACAGTGCTGTTATCTTAAGTTGCAATAAATAGCCGTGTAAAAATTTATTTTGTTAATCGACCAATGACGCTTTGCAGAGCTAGCGTATAGCTATCGGCGCCCAGTCCTGTAATAACTCCGACCGCAATATCAGAGAGGTACGATGTATGTCTGAAGCTTTCTCGACTGTGGATGTTGGAAAGATGAACCTCGATAAAAGGAATGTCGACAGCGAGTAAGGCATCGCGAAGTGCAATACTTGTGTGTGTCAGTGCGGCAGGGTTAAAAATGATGAAGTCAGTATTGTTGTGAGCACGGTGAATGCGCTCTACTAGCTCTGCCTCCGAATTACTTTGGTAGGTCTCAATGCTGTGCTGGTGTTTAGATGCGAGGCTTTCAAGCTGAGCATTAATATCAGCCAGGGAGTCGGTGCCGTATTTTTCAGGCTCGCGAGTCCCCAGCAAATTAAGGTTAGGCCCGTGAAGTACCAATATTGTCGACATTATCTAAAAAAATCCTCGATATATACACCACTGAAGAATAGGAGGCGCTTGGGACTACCATCGCATGCTAGGACGTTGTTAAAATGAATGCAAGCAACTAAGTTGTGCAATTAGCGAATATAGCAACAAATCACGTATTTTAGCGAAAATTTTGTTATTTGCGGACTCACCCAGTTAGTGAATACTAACTGGGTGCTAACTGATAGCGGTATGGAGTTATCTTGCTGCATAGGGCCATCTTATTGTGGGCTGGGGCTCTTTTTATTGACCGTCGTTTGTTGCCCATAGTGTCACCCGCCGAGTCTGTACTGGATAGCAGAGCCCTGCTTCAGCGCAGCCCTGATACTTGATAGTCAATTGGTAGGGTGGGCTTCGATGCTGTTTCAATTGTCTTTGGATGTCGTTGAGCGAAAGCTCGCCAATTGCTTGATGATAGTAAACCTCTACCGGGCCGAAGTAGTCATCATTTTTTCGAATACCTTGGCTAAAACTGGTTTGTCGGGTGAGTGACAAAAGCTTTACTTTTTGGTCTTTCGAATTGGGCTGTATTGCTGGTTCGTTGGCAGTCGTGGTGGGGTCGTCGCTTTCTGCTTCAATGGCGACGACAAACTTTTGTTTATAGAGGTAATGGTCGGGAGCAATCGTCCAAATTAACGTTGCTTGATCATCAGAAGTGTTGATATCGAGTTTAAAAGCGTCGTCTACGTCAAGAAACTTGGGGCTTAATGTTCCTGCTTTGCCGAGGTCGATGCGCGGTTTACTGATGCGCGGTGTACCAAGGGAATCAATTGAGCGGGCAGAATCCATGGGAAGGTTTGTTTCAGCGTAAACGAAGTGGGGTCCGAACAGGACACTCAATAGCGCAGCAGCTAAAATGAGTGTCAATTTTTCCGGAGGCAACCGGAATAGCCTAGAGTATGTGGGCTTTGGCCTGTTAGTGTTAAACCAACGGTTGGGTTGGTTGCTATGAACACTTGTTTTTGCTGTCACTGGTATTGATTGCATAAAGATAAACTCGTAAAACTCGCTAGCGGTCTTTGCTGTTGCAATGTTGGCACCTGTGGGCATGCAGGTTTGAGGGATTTGACTGCTGTAATCGGCAATAATTCCATCGTTACATAGTTTGCAGTGGATGTGGGTTGATCCAATGATATAGTACTTACTAGTTATTATAGGCTTTCACGTCCATTTATTCATTATTAGCTAATCGGCAGCAGGTTTCAGTTTAACCCTGTGTATTGTCGATAATGCGTATGCTATACAATGGGAAGAATACAACATACACAAATGGTAGCTTAGCGAAATAATGAAATGATACGCTAATGTCTAAATGGCTTGCTGTAATAAAATGTCAAAACCGTATAGGTATCCATTCAATTGTTAGCAAAAAAATGTTGAAAATGATGAAGCGACTTACCGCGAGGGTCGCCTGTTTGGGGCTGATCGTCATGTTCGCGGGTTCGTGGGGGAAGGTGTTAGCAGAGGTTGCTGACACGCTTACCGTTAGGGAGCCTTATTTTCGTTTGATGCCGCCAGGGCAATCTGTATCGGCAGCTTATATGGAATTACAAAACCATTCGGCGAATGCAATTACCTTGGTGGGTATGCGCTCGAATGCGGTCACCGGGGTTGAACTGCATCATCATTCAGAGCACAACGGTATGATGCAGATGCGTAGAGTAGAGACTATTACAATTGATGTGGGTGAGACATTGCTGCTTGAACCGGGGGGTTACCACTTGATGCTTTTCGGTATGCGCGATGGTTTAAAGCACGGCGATACGATAAATATCGAACTATTATTTGCCTCCGGTGGTTCAACGACGGTTCGTGTTAGCGCCCGCTCACTGAACTCAACCGCCAGATAATCGAATAGATTGGTTAATAACAAATTGAACGCGAGATTTTTTGATGGACATGCAAGATCGAATAAAAATGGCGAAAGAGAATGTTGCCGATATGTGGGCCGACGGAGTTGCAGTAAAGGTGCTGTCAGGGCTCACAATTTTATACTTGATAATAGCAAGTATATTCGGATTTATTTGGTCAGGGGAGCCAGAGGCGTTTGACGTTAGGGCTCGAGCACAGCAGCAAGGGCTTAATCATCGAGCTGATAGCGTAACGGGATCCATGACAACGGTAGCTTTAATTGAAGTTGCCGCCACACTTTTGGACAAGCCAGGCGGTTATCTTTCGAATGACATACTGTTACCGGGCATTGTGTTGGATAACCAGCCGAACTGGGAGTTTGGTGTGCTGGTTCAAGTTCGGGATTTGGCCAGAGCTATGCGCGAAAGCTTTAGTCGTTCGCAATCACAATCGATAGAAGATAAAGATTTGCGGATTGCCGAGCCAAGATTTAACTTTGATAGTGAAAGTTGGATTTTTCCTCGTACTGAAAACGAATATCGTGATGGCATTCGTTACTCTAAAGCTTATCTTCAGCGACTATCAGACCCTCAGCAGCCGACTGCACAATTTTATGCCAGAGCAGATAACCTGGTGGTTTGGTTAGCAAATGTTGAAACTCGCTTGGGGAGTCTGTCGCAAAGGCTTAGCGCCAGTGTAGGGCAAAAGCGATTAAATACTGATTTGGCGGGAGATTCCGCTGCGGCGCAGTCTACGGCTACAGCAGTAGAAGTCGAAGTCAAAACCCCTTGGTATGAAATTGACGATGTACTCTACGAAGCTAGAGGGACAAGTTGG
>JAJRPK010000186.1 GCA_024280785.1 Gammaproteobacteria bacterium | reverse complement strand
TGGAAACGTCACGCCTCAGTTTCAATAAAACTTGAGCTAAAACTCAATGCTGAAGCTCAGCTCCGAGGGTCGCATCGCTTTCGCGAAATAAAGCCAACTTAAGATTTCAGAAACAAGCTGGGCGGCCTTAGTTATTGTATTGAGCTTTGGCCCCATAACTCAATGGCTTAAAAACTACTACAAAACTGACTACTATTCAATCAGTTATTAGATATTGATTCACCCTCTCTTTTCAGAGAATGGATAAAATATGTTGCTTAAGTTTATGAAAAATAAACATTTTTATAAACGCATACTCCAGCAGGCAGTGTGATTCATCACACACTAGAAATTTGGGGCCTCACTGAGGGCCTTTCACAAAAGATGACGAAGCTCAAAAGATACTGAAAAAGTGATCTCACGGCCGCTTTTAACAATCAATGCGCGTTAAAAGATACCAAGGGGTCACTAGCAAGACTAAAGTCACAGCCAGCACTCATAGATGACTCTCTGGAAAAGTATGTTAGTTGAGGAGTTAAACCAATTTATTTAATTCACAGAAAATGTATCTAAAACTGACTAATAATTTTATTGGCGAAGTTCTCCATCAATTGCTTCTTTTCATCAATGGTCGATCGCTCACCCAAAGTAAAACTAAAGGGTAAATTGATTGCCGACGTCATACCCTGCTCATATAGGTTTTTATATAAACCCGCGTCGGGGGAATCATAAAGCCCACACAGTGTTTCAAAAGGCTCATCTATTCGCTCACTTTCAGCACGCAAGTCTGCCAAAGTTGTCATCAGTGCAGGAATCTCGTCAGCTCTATTGCCAGTGTTAATCCAACCATCTCCCTGCTGCGCCGCACGCCTTAAAGCGATGGGAGCAGTACCGCCAAAATATATTGGCACTTTAACATCAGGGGTTGGCGTCACTTTCATTTTATCAAAATCAAAATGCTCGCCATGAAATTCGAAAGGTTCCTCGCCCCACAAGCCCCGCAAGACACTTAGCATCTCATCCATGCGCTTGCCGCGTGTTTTAAAGTCTACGCCATATATATCAAATTCTTCCTTCATCCAGCCAGCGCCAGAACCTAATATGAACCGACCACGGCTTAAGATCGCTAACGTAGCTGCTTGCTTCGCCACTTCTATTGGGTTGCGCAACGGCAACACATAGACACCACAAACGAATTTAAGCTGCGATGTAACGGCGGCCATTGCTGCAAAACTCGTCCACATGTCCGCGTATTCACTGTCGATAGTCTGTGGCGGCATCCCCGATTCGGAATAAGGATAACCACCAGAAAGATTTACCGGATACAGGGCATGATCACCTGACATCAGCCCTTCAAAACCGAGCTCATCGGCAAATTTTGCGATTTCTATAAGCTGGTCTGTTTCAGCCCAAGTTATAGCTTGCCAAAATTTCAATGTGAATTTCCTATCAGTACCAGCAACAGGCCTAAGGCGCGCATTACGCGCCTAATTTGTCAGCAAGTGCATCCAGCATCATGCTGTAGCTTCCACTAATCATCTTTTCTGCATCAGCCTCAGCCATATCACCTTCATCAAACGTGCAGTGCCAAACCACTTTTGCTCCGTTAGACCCATTCGAAACCACACTCACATTTGCTTGGTAATCGTCAAATGGAATGACTGAGTTTTTGGGAATAGTATAACTAAAAGTTTTTGCCGCAACATCTTTAGACTTTAATACTTCATCTATGGGATCAAGCCCTGGGATCAAGAGCCGACGAGTCATCCCTGCGCCTTCTCCGATCACTTCAACATTATCTGTACCGGGTACCCAGCTTAGATTACCGAAATCATCGAGAACGGCCCATACATCTGCGGTACTCGCATTAATTTCACGGGTTACTGTTAGATCTACCATAATATTTTGTCCTGTCTGTGTTTAAAACTCTTGTCATTAAAACTGTGGGAGTAAAACTGTGAGAGTAAAACCAAGTGCCTAAAAACTACAAAGATCTGCAACTAATCTATTGGTTGATTATCTTGTTAAAATTATAAAAGCACCATTAACCTACCGCAATCATTGAATAAAAAAATCCTATAAAACAAGCTCTTCTTCCTTTAAAACGTCTGAAGCTTCTATTTCAGTCTTTTAATTAATCCAGATACTCATCATCTAACCATGTTCCGATAGTATTAGCTCTGACTAAGTGTGCCGCATAGTATGTATGCAAACACCGTATACAAGCAAAATCAGCAATGCCTCCTATCCCCCTCTTTTGCAAAGCATCGTAATAGTTTAATGACATCAACAACTGTTTAACACCTGCAGACATATTACTCACTCTCAAGTCTATATAGCGACGATGATCTAGAGCGAGGGCACTTTTTAATTTTTCATTGCTGTCCACTTGCTGCTGTAAATGGCGTATAAGTCCACCGGATTCTAATCCATCGAGCTGGTAATTTATTTTTTTATCTACCAACCAAAACATAGTGGGGAAAGGTTTTCTGTCAACCAAACTACAAACTCTGATAACAGACGGTATTCCATCAGCGTCAAGTACTTCGATCGCTTCTAAGCCACGGGGCTCTCGCCCAAGTAGTTGCGTAACAGCCTCTATGTGCGAAGGCGTAATATTTTCTGCCACCACTTTAATAATATCCCCTGATTTACTCGGCAAAACTTCGATGAAAAGTTCAAACACTTGGGCAAAAAAAAGCCCGGCGACGCCAGGCTTTTTTAAATCGCAATAAATGACTACAGCTTTTCAGCCAGCTCGGGAAGAACATCAAATAAATCCGCGACCAAACCATAATCTGCCACTTGAAAGATCGGGGCATCTTCATCCTTGTTAATTGCCACAATAACTTTGCTGTCTTTCATCCCGGCCAAATGCTGGATAGCTCCTGAAATGCCAACTGCAATGTATAAATCTGGCGCAACAATCTTACCCGTCTGCCCTACTTGCATGTCGTTGGGCACGTATCCGGCATCGACAGCCGCTCTAGAGGCTCCCATTGCCGCATTCAATTTATCGGCAACGGCTTCGATTAACTTAAAGTTATCGCCATTTTGCATACCGCGACCACCACTTACAACTATCGAAGCAGAAGTTAGCTCAGGGCGATCTGAAACCGCTAATTCTTCACCAACAAAACTAGAAACACCGGCGTCGCATACTTGATCCACCGTAACTTGCTCAGCCGAACCACCTGTAGCCGCTACTCCATCAAAGCCTGTCGTACGCACACTAATTACTTTCTTTGCATCGCTTGATTGAACTGTCGCAATCACATTGCCCGCATAAGTTGGGCGCTTAAAAGTGTCTGCTGATTCAACACTGATGATTTCAGAAATCATTTGAACATCTAATAAAGCAGCCACACGCGGCAAGAAATTCTTGCCGTTGCTAGTAGCCGCAGAGAGTATATGCCCGTAATCGCCAGCTAATGCGACAACAACTGCAGCAGTGTTTTCCGCCAGTTGATGTTCATATACTGAATTATCGGCAACTAACACTTTGCTCACACCAGCAATAGCTGCAGCTTCCGATGCAGCGGTAGAACAATTGCTACCGGCAATTAAAATATGAATATCGCCACCAATCTCCGCGGCAGCGGCAACAGCATTTAACGTGGCGCTTTTTAAACTTGCATTGTCATGTTCTGCAACAACTAAAATACTCATCAGATTACCTTCGCCTCATTCTTTAGCTTCTCGATTAACTCATCGACCGATTCAACCTTGACACCC
>JAJRPK010000185.1 GCA_024280785.1 Gammaproteobacteria bacterium | reverse complement strand
CCGACAAAGACGTGACCGTATTGATTACCGGTGAGTCGGGAACAGGCAAAGAAGTGGTTGCGCGTAATCTACATTATCACTCGCCGCGTCAACAGCAACCGTTTGTACCGGTTAACTGTGGAGCGATTCCGCCTGAACTGCTCGAAAGCGAATTATTTGGTCATGAAAAGGGCGCCTTTACCGGCGCTATAAGTAGTCGAGCAGGCCGCTTTGAAATGGCTCAAGGTGGCACCTTATTTCTCGATGAAATTGGCGACATGCCATTGACTATGCAAGTCAAAATTCTACGAGTGTTACAAGAACGTACTTTTGAACGAGTGGGTGGTAATAAAACACTGCGGGCCGATGTTCGAATTATTGCGGCCACTCATAAAAACCTTGAACTTATGATCGAAGAAGGCGAGTTTCGCGAAGACCTATATTACCGTCTAAATGTTTTCCCCATCGAAATGCCAGCGATGCGCGACAGGGTAGAAGACTTACCGTTACTGCTTAACGAATTAATATCCCGGTTAGAAAATGAAAATCGCGGATCTATACGGTTTAACTCAGCGGCGATTATGTCACTGTGCCAGCATAAATGGGCGGGCAATGTTAGAGAATTGGCCAACCTTGTTGAACGCATGGCTATTATCCTTCCTTACGGCGTCGCCGGAGTTAAAGACTTGCCTGCCAAGTTTCGTTACATTCAAGATGGTGAAGAAGATCTGGAAGAAGGGCTTAGTGACAGTGCGATGGGATTAACTTTTGCTGCCAATATAATGAGCCTTGATGCTAAGCCTTTACTGCCTCACGAAGGCGTCGACTTAAAAGAATACATCTCATCGTTAGAACAAAGCTTGATTCAACAAGCATTGGATGATTGCAATGGAGTAGTTGCCAGAGCCGCCGACAAATTACAGATTAGACGAACCACACTAGTAGAAAAAATGCGTAAATACGAATTAAACAAAGCTTCTTAGAAATCAGGCGGCTTCTGCGTGCGCTTCGTCCACGGCAAACACTCTTTATGTTTTGAGCGCGCTACGTAGCGAGCCACAGTTTTACAACCATACTTCTTTTACCCAACTCATTGGATCCACCATCAATGAGCCGCTCCAGACTCGTTCTAAGCAGAAACGAAACTACAGTTCTTAATGGCTTGTCAAAGTAGGTGTAAAACACGCGGTGTGGATGCTCACAAATAACCCTACCCTCAAGCTTCCGCGCTTAAGCGACGGAACGCTTACGGCATTTTGGGTACTTTTTTGCTGTTGAAAAAGTGCCTCGCTGTCGGGCGACCCCGACACTCACTTCCAATCGAAGACTATCACTTCAAATCTAAACCCATAACCTGCTTCGATAGGAGCCCACCTTTGTCTTACATTCACCACAGCACGGCTTAACCCATCCCAAGCTTTCAACCACAGCAACCCGACAAAAGTTTGACTCAGCCCGCCTGCACTTATCACCGGATATTCGTAAGCCATTGAAAATTATAAAAAATATCTTCTAGGCATGACGATTGCTCTACTCCTTTAGGGGATCCAATTATCGACGGTATTCTGTTGTTATCTATTTATTAAACACCGTCATAGCGCTCCCCCCATTGGTTTGTTGAGTTTAAAAACACTAACCCCAGGACATAGAGCTATGCCTCCAGCAACCGCATCGAACCTTGCTTCCGATCAGCTTCCGGCAACCCCTGCACGTTTTGTCGGACTAGCCCAGCAGTGCGATCCGACCGACAAAGAGGGACTAAAAGAAACTTTCGAGCTGTTTAATCGAATGTCGGATGATTTGGCAGAATCTTATCGCGCATTGGAAGGTCAGGTTACGGCCTTGTCCGGAGAGTTGAATCGCGTTAATCGTCAGAGAGAACAAGAGACTAAATCAAAAGAACAGATTACTGCACGCTTGAGTAACTTGCTGGATTTATTGCCTGGCGGCGTCATAGTACTTGACCGCTGGGGTATCGTGTCGCAAATTAATCCTGCCACAATAGAGTTGTTAGGTGAGAATATCGAGGGCAGAAAGTGGGTAGAGGTTATTTCTGAATACTTTTCCCCACAAAAAGATGATTGGCACGAGATTTCCTTAAAAAATGGCAAACGCGTAAGTTTGTCTACTCGGTCGTTAGAGGCTGAAACGGGGCAAATTATTTTGCTGACCGATCAAACCGAAACTCGACGTTTGCAGGAGCAGCTTAGTCGCAGTGAGCGCTTGTCAGCTTTAGGTCAAATGGTGTCGGCATTGGCCCATCAAATTAGAACACCGTTGTCGGCAGCTATGCTTTATGCCAGTCATTTGACTGAGCGTGAATTGACGGTGGAGCAAACGCAAAAATTTTCTGGAAAAATAGTTAGTCGGCTTAATAATCTGGAACAGCAGGTGCGAGATATGCTGGTGTTTGTGAACGGCGATGTAAAACTGACTGACCACATTACGTTAGGCGATATTATCGAAGACTTAAAATTGGCTGTCGATGTGCCATTGCTTGCCAACAAAGCGAGCTTGCAGATCAGCGATGCTTATAGCTCTACGCCAATAACTTGTAATCGGCAGACCATGGTAGGGGCGTTGACTAACTTGGTAAACAATGCATTACAGGCGTCAGATGCCGGCGCGGTTATTCGACTCAATACCCACAGGGAGGGGGCAATGGCAGTAATTTCCATTGAGGATTCAGGTTGCGGAATTCCAAGTTCAATAATGCCACGCTTGCTGCAAGAAGAAGCTTTCGTCTCTACCAAATCGCAGGGTACGGGGTTAGGGCTGGCCGTGGTACGGGCGGTGGTAAAAGCGCATAAAGGCGAGTTCTTAATCGAATCGGTAGAAGGTAAAGGAACTCATGTCTGTATTACTCTACCTTGCAATGATATCGAAGATCAGCCGTTAGCTGCAGCGCAATAAGTAGCGCAATACATAAACCTAGAGCAATCAATAGACCTAAAGCAATCAATAGACCAATACCTGGATCAAATAAATAGGCCGATAAAATAGCCTCTCTATAAACATAGGAGTAAACATCACCGATGCCTCATGCTGCCGAATCTTCAGGCCATCTTACATCTGCTTCTCCAGAGATGACTAACGGTATGAAAAATAAAGTAGTGACCGATGATGAAGACTCTAACGCTGCTGTAGTAATGGCAAAGGTCTTAGTGGTCGAAGATGATGCATCGTTACGCGAAGCGATAGTCGATACCTTAGAGCTAGCGGGATTTGAGGCAGGAGAAGCCGATTCGGGAGAGAAGGCACTGCAAATTTTGGCACAGCAACACTTTGATATGGTGATTTCCGACGTCAATATGGGCGGCATGGATGGCCATGAATTGTTAGCCTATATAAAGAAGGCCAGGCCCTTTTTACCCGTGTTGTTGATTACGGCTTATGGCAGTATTGATCGATCGGTATTGGCTATGCGGGCGGGAGCGGTCGATTATTTAGTTAAGCCGTTTGAGCCGCAGCGATTGATTGATTTGGTCAGGCATCATGCCAGTGGTCAGATGATCGATGAATCAGACCCTATTGCTGAATCGCCGATCAGTAAAAATTTATTTGGAATGGCAAAGCGAGTAGCTATTACCGATTCGACGGTATTGATTTCGGGAGAATCTGGTACAGGCAAAGAAGTTATGGCTCGCTATATTCATGCTCATTCGCCACGACATTCTGAACCTTTTATAGCCATTAATTGCGCGGCGATTCCAGAGAGTATGTTAGAAGCAACCTTGTTTGGCCACGAGAAGGGG